>JAUYSF010000273.1 GCA_030696435.1 Desulfoprunum sp.
GAAATGCCAGGGCTGTATCGTGGAGGCGATTATGATCTGGCAGGCTTTGTTACCGGCATTGTTGATCGGGATGCGATAATCGACGGGTCGGACATCCGGGTTGGCAATGTCATCGTCGGATTGGCTTCCAGCGGACTGCACTCCAACGGTTACTCTCTGGTTCGCAAGATCTGCTTTGAAGAATTACAGCTCTCGGTCGATGAGCATATCGCTGAACTTGGCTGCACCCTCGGCGAAGAACTCCTCAGACCTACCAGGATTTACGTTCAGGCCGTGCACAATGTCCTGAGAAACTATCGCATAAACGGTATGGTCCATAATACAGGTGGTGGATTCATCGACAATATCCCGCGAATACTGCCCACTGGCTACAAGGCAGTTATCAATACCGCAAGCTGGCCCCAACCGCCCATCTTCTCCTTTCTGGCCGAGAAAGGTAATGTATCAGCAGCGGAGATGTACCGCACCTTCAATATGGGCATCGGCCTGATGGCCATTGTCGACGAAGCGAAGGCCCAGGATATATGCCATCATTTCAGTGCCGTCGGAGAGAAGGCCTATGTCATTGGCGAGATTGTCGGCAAAGAGGAAAATGAAACCGCGGATGTTGAACTTATAGATTGAAATCGTAAGTAATAATAAAAAGAGAAAGGGCCTTTCATCATGCGATGAAAGGCCCTTTCTCTTTTCAGCCCCACTCAGACTGCGCAGTCAGCAGTACCGCCGCAGATTTTTTCGAGTGCGTGAGGCAGGACGGCAATAATTACTTCGAGATTTTCCCGAGCGGCTTTCAGACTGCCGGGAAGATTGATAATGAGGCTTTGCCCGCGGATCCCTACCTTGCCGCGGGAGAGAACCGCATTCAGTGTTTTGCCAAGGCTTGCTGCCCGCATTGCCTCGGCCATTCCCGGTACTTCTTTGTCAATGACCTGCAACATGGCTTCGGGGGTTACATCTGTCGGAGCAACTCCGGTCCCCCCGGTTGTGACAATCAAGGTGATACCTTGATTGTCAACCAGATCAATGAGCGCCTCCACAATAACGGTAATCCTGTCAGGGATAACCGCATAGGATTTCAGGATATGACCTTCCTGCTGGAGTTTTTCCACCAGATACGGTCCGCTGGTATCTTCTCGCTCTCCTCTGGAGCCCTTATCACTGAGTGTCAGAACTGCAAATGTGTAAGGCCCAAGGGCGTGTTGTTCAGATGTCATCTTGCCGGTTTCCCCCTATTCCGCCTGGTGTGCTGCAATGATCTTTTCAGCGATCTGAGCAGGAACTTCCTCATAATGGGAGAAAGAGACGGTAAACGAGCCAAGGCCTCCGGTCATTGAGGTGAGATCCGTGGCATAACTTTGGATTTCCGCCATCGGCGCCTGGGCGTTGATGATCTCTGATTTGGCATCGGAATCCATCCCCATGACCTTTCCTCTTCGAGAGTTGAGATCGCCCATGATATCACCGACATTGTCTTTGCCGACCTTGATCACCATATTCATATACGGTTCGAGCAATACCAATCCGGCCTCCTGTGCCCCTTTCTTGAAGGCCAGGGATCCGGCAATCTTGAAGGCCATTTCCGAAGAATCAACGTTATGGTAGGTGCCATCGACCAGGGAAATCCTCACATCGATCACCGGATATCCGGCCAATACACCCTTTTCCATGGCCTCTTGGATGCCCTTGTCAACTGCCGGACGATACTGCTGGGGAATGACTCCACCGACAATACTGTCGATAAATTCATAGCCGCCTCCCGGCAGATGGGATATCTCGACCCAACAGTCACCATACTGGCCACGACCACCACTCTGTTTCTTGTGTTTGCCCTGGACTCTGGCCGAGCCGCGAATAGTCTCCATATAAGGGATCTTCGGCAGTGACAGCTCCATTTCAACGCCAAATTTCTTCTTGATCCTGGAACCAACCACCTCAAGATGAACCTTACCGATACCGGATATAAGCACCTGTTTAGTCTGCTGCTCCCGGGTCAGCCTGAGGGTCAGGTCCTCGTCGAGCATCTTGGTAATCGAAGAGAAGAGCTTTTCCTCATCACCTTTTTTAGCGCTCACCGCATAGGAGATGACGGGTTGCAGGGCAACCGGCGCATCATAGATGATAGGAGCATTGGCAGCACAAAGGGTATTGCCGGTGGTTGTCTCTTTGAGTTTTGCCACGGCGACAATCATGCCCGGCCCAGCAGTCTCAACAGGTTTTTGCTCTTTTCCTTCGAGAACATAAAGTTGGCCGAAGCGCTCCGGAGTACCTTTACTGGCATTATAGAAGGTATCACCCTTGAGAATTCCAGAGTAGACCCTGAAAATTGTCAGCCGTCCCGCATACGGATCGGCCATCGTCTTAAAGACCAGGGCTGAGAAGGGTTGGTCCTCAAGGGGTTTTCTTTCAGCCACCTCACCGGTTCCGGGCACTTTACCAACCTTGGCCGGTCTCTCCGTCGGTGAAGGCATAAACATGTTGATACTGTCAAGCACGGCGGCTGTCCCTTTGTTAAAAAGGGCCGAACAGACACAGATCGGGGTAAGACTGGCTTTGGCAACCCCGATGTGCAGACCTTTCAGGATTTCTTCCTCAGTCAGTTCGCCTTCTTCGAGAAATTTTTCTATGAGATCATCATCTGTATCCGCCACGTTTTCCATAAGGCTTTCACGGTAAAGGGCGACCTCATCGGCAAGCTCTTGTGGTACTTCTGATTCCTTCAGGGTCCCTTTATTGCCTTCATCAAAGAGATAGGCTTTGCCGGAGATGATATCAACGATTCCCCGGAAATTATTCTCAGCGCCGATAGGCAGATGCAGGACGACAGGTTTAACCGGGAGCGACCCACGAATCTCATCAAGGGTTCTATTAAAATCTGCACGCTCACGATCCATCTTGTTGATGACAATCATATTGGGCAGATTTCGCTCGGCAATCATGTTGGCGAACTTGATGGTCTGCCCTTTCACCCCTAAAACGGCCCCCACGACAAAGAGGGCACTGTCACATACATGGGTGGCGAAAAGCGTCTCGTTGAGGAAATTATCGTCACCAGGCGTATCAATGAGGAAAATGTCGTGTTTTTTCCAAGCATAATGATGAAATGAAGAGTTGATGGAAATATTTCTGTGAATCTCTTCTTCTTCGTAATCCATAGCTGAATTACCGTCATCCACCTTCCCCAGCCTGCTTATTTTGCCTGCAGTGTAGAGCATCGCTTCAGCCAGTGAAGTCTTGCCACAATTTCCATGCCCTATTATTGCGATATTTCTGACCATATTTGTATCCTGCATTTGTATCTCCTCAATCGGTTATTCAATGCCCTCTCCAAATCATCCAATACACAATATCGACGTGCCTGCATTTATTCACAACGAGACTCATTTGATATATTCAATTTCAAAAGATAAAGTCAAGGATGATCGACATCCCTTTTCGTTGGAAAAAAAATAAGTCTTATTGAGGAAATGATTCGTCTCCTCGGTGATGATTCACTGGCGAAAAACCTAAGGAAAAGGTATATTTGCCCTGCAAATTAACTATCATGATTTCTATACGGTCAGATCAATTGGAAAACAAGGCAAATACCAACGGAGGGGGGATCGCGCGATCAGCGGCAACAGTGGCAGGAGCTGTATTGTGCAGTCGTGTTCTGGGACTGATCCGCGATCAGATCTTTGCGGGGATGTTCGGTGCAGGGATGGCCTATGATTCTTTTGTCGTCGCCTTCCGCATTCCTAACCTCTTGCGGGATCTCTTTGCTGAAGGTGCCCTCTCGACCGCCTTTGTCACTGTCTTCGCGGACTACGATACCAACAGGAGCAAGGAAGAAACCTGGCGACTGGCCTCCAATGTCCTCACCTTCTTTGCCATCGCCCTCAGTCTCATTTCTCTTCTCGGGATCTATCTGGCCGGACCACTCGTATCTCTCCTGGCCCCCAATTTCAGTGCCGTAGCCGGCAAGGCCGAGCTCACCGAAAAACTCACCATGATCATGTTGCCCTTCCTGATCTTCATATCGCTTGCGGCGGTGGTCATGGGCATACTCAATACCAAAGGGCGCTTCTTTGCCCCGGCCATGGCCTCAAGCTTTTTCAATCTGGGATCGATCATCGGCGGTGTTAGTCTGGCAACAATCGTGCCACACTATGGCCAACCGGCAATCGTCGGTATGGCCTTTGGCACCCTCATCGGCGGGATGATGCAGTTGGTGATTCAGTTTCCAGCACTGCGAGGGACGGGTTTCAGATATTACCCCGGTCTCAGATTGAGCGATCCGGGACTCAGGCGCATTCTTAAACTGATGCTCCCCGCCATCATCGGCCTCTCTGCCACTCAGATCAATATCTTCATCAACACAAACTTTGCCTCGTCCTGTGCAGAAGGTTCGGTCTCCTGGCTGAACTATGCCTTCCGGTTGGTACAGTTGCCGATAGGCCTTTTCGGAGTTGCCCTCTCCATCGCCATGATGCCGGTTCTGGCCAGAAATGCAGCCAACAAGGATATCGTGGCGATGAAGGATACCCTGGTCTCTTCACTCAACATGGTTCTCTGCCTAACTCTGCCGGCCACTGCCGGGCTCATTTTGCTGTCAGAACCCATCATCCGGCTCATCTTCGAGCACGGGGCCTTCACCCCGTCGGATACCCTGGCAACTGCCCAGACATTGTCCTTCTATGCCATCGGTCTCTTTGCCTATTCCGCCAACAAAGTCCTGGTACCGGCCTTTTATGCCCTTGATAAGACAAAATATCCCGTCGTGGCCAGTTTTCTGGCAGTCCTCAGCAACATCGTCATAATCAACCTGACCATCGACCGATTCCAGCACCTGTCCATCGCTTTTTCGATGTCATGTTCTATGCTGCTGAATTTCGGCTTTCTCACAACCGTGCTGTACTTCAAGATGGAAGGCTTCGCCCTGCGCCCTCTCTTCAAGACTTTTTGTAAGATCCTTGCAGCAACCGGGGTCATGTCTCTCTGGCTCTATCTAGGTGATCGGCTTTTGCTTGCCTGGCTGCAGGGCAACATCATCGAACAACTCGCCTCCACCTTCAGCCTGATCGTTTCAGCAACTGCCCTTTATGTGTTTGTTCTATCCTTTTTCAAGGTGCAGGAATTGAACAACATCATCCGAAAAATCCGCCACAAATTCGGACATTAATCCTTTTTCGCCGCCATCTGGCTCTCCAAAACCTCAATTTTTTGCCTGAGTATCTGAATCGCCTGATTGATTTCGTCGATCTGACTTAGGCGGGCAACCTGCATCTTCTCGAGCGTGGCATGTACAAGGGTCTCCAGTTGTTTCTTGATTTCCTCTTGTGAATCTTCTGATTTCTTCATCAACTCATCGACAAGTTTGCGCCCCTCATTTTCCGTGAGGTTGCCTTTGTGGATAAAATCCGCAGCAATTTCTTCAATCTTCTCTTTTGTCAGGGAAGCCACCCCGATACCTGTGAACATTGCCTTTTTTATAAGATCAAACATCATATCCTCCTTTATTTGATAGTATCAATATGCCAGCTGCTGAAAAAATTCAGTAGCACGCTCCAAGGCCTCAGCAAGACTGTTACTCTTCTGCACAGCAGTAGCAAGATGATGACCGAATTGAAAATTGCCGCCATA
>JAUYSF010000125.1 GCA_030696435.1 Desulfoprunum sp.
CAAGGACTTTTTTTAATCTTTCCCTTACTCATACAAAACTCGCTTTCCCCTGTTTTCCAGTGCTAAGGCTCAAACCAGTTTTTCCTTCAGCCGTGCTGCAAAGTTCGGATCAACGGAATAACCCAACTCTTTCGCTTTCTCCAAATGCCTGGAAGCAGTTGCATATTCGCCACTGAAGTAGAGAGCGACTGCCAAATTATTATGACCAAGAGGCGAATCAGGGTCTAATTCCAACCCTTTACGGGCAGCTGCCAAGGCCCTTTGGTCATCGCCTTTCATGGTAAGGAGCGACGTGAGATTCATCCAGACAGTAGCCAGTTTGGGATCGAACTGACTGGCTTTTTCATATGCCTCCAAGGCTTTTTCTAACTCACTGCGTTGCTGCCAGATGAGTCCAAGATTTGCATAGGCCTGGGCACCTTCGGGATGGACAGAAATGGCCTTTTCATTAAGTTCCTGGGCCTTGTCAAGGTCACCTCGGCCAAAATGGATGGCCCCCAGGTTAATCATAGCATCACCGTTGAGCGGATCTATCTCCACCGCCTTTTCGAGTGCCTTTATCGCCTCCTCAGCTCTCCCAGCCTTCATATATACCAAGCCCAGGTGATGAAATGCAGTCACCGACTGGGGGTTTTCCAGACATTTTTTCTCAAGTTCAGCTATTACGTTTGGCAAATTTTCCTGCAACTGTTCTGACATGATTATCCTCAATATTCGTGTTCAACTGATCAATCACTCATCCGGAGGCATCGGCCTTCATCCGGCTATAATCTACTCGATGAGATAATATATCCCTCCACAGCAGCCCTGCACAGTGGAAAAATAATACGCCTTCCTGCGGGCGCCTACACTATAGACACCTTCAGCTCACTTGCAAGGAGAAAATAATCCCCAAATCGCTCTCAGAAAGGAAAGATAGAAAGCTCTACAAGCGGTAATTTTCAGTGCATGAAAGCAGCAACTCTTTCTGCTGTTCAGCAAGCGTCTGCTTCGCTAACAGCACGTCCAAGCCGATCTGAGTGGCCAAATTCTCAACGCTCGAGAATCTCTTCTCACTCCGTAAAAATTTCAACAGGTTCACCTTGATTGGTTTTCCGTATATATCTTGGTTGAAATCGAAAATATGGGTCTCAGCAACCAGATCCTGTTCACCGAATGTAGGATTACGGCCTATATTTAAGACACCACCGTAACATTTGCCTTCACAGATGACCTGCGATACATACACCCCGTGTCGTGGTACAAGATCCTCCGGGTCGACCCTCAGATTAGCCGTTGGATAGCCAACCTCCTTGCCACCACGCTGCTTTCCGATCTGCACTTCGCCTCGTATCTGATAAGGACGGCCGAGGAGTTTTCTCGCTTCGTCCATCAAGCCCTCAGCGACAAGCTGCCTGATTTTAGAGGAACTCACCAGCACATTATCCAGATAAAATGCCTCCACAACCGAGACGGGAAATCCTTTTCTTTCTCCCTGCCGCCTGAGAAAGTTGATATCTCCGGTTCTTCCTTTGCCGAAGGCATAATCATACCCGACTACCAGCTCTTTCACCCCGATACGCTGGATGAGAATGTCGTCGACAAAATGTTCCGCAGTCATTGTGGCGAATTCCAGGGTAAAAGGGACAATGAGCAGTACCTCAAGCCCGGCCATCCTGATGAGCTCTATCTTCTGCTCGCAACTGGAAATAAGCTTTATCCCTCCGGGGCGGAGAATCCGCAAGGGGTGTGG
Organism: Desulfoprunum sp.; assembly: GCA_030696435.1. Lineage (GTDB taxonomy): Bacteria > Desulfobacterota > Desulfobulbia > Desulfobulbales > Desulfocapsaceae > Desulfoprunum. The sequence continues at coordinate 1,733 of JAUYSF010000125.1, forward strand.
TTCAAAGGTGACCGCCAGGCTCGTTCCCTGATGCCTATACGCTTTGTTGGCCACTTCTGCAAAGAGCTTCTGATGTCCAAGATGCACACCATCAAAATTACCGATGGTGACGCAGGCATAGGGGAACGGCTCATTTATGTCCTCAACCCTTCTATAAATCTTCATATTCTCAGAGACAGTTTTCCTTTTTTTCTTCTCAACACAAGAAAGTCTTGACAAAAGCAGGCCCAGGAAGCATATTCAACCCCGTTGCCGAAGTGGCGGAATTGGTAGACGCGCTAGGTTCAGGGTCTAGTGGGGGTATCCTCGTGGAAGTTCGAGTCTTCTCTTCGGCACCAAATTGCTCAAGGGCTGCAGTCTTTAAGATTGCAGCCCTTTTTTTATTTCGGGGCACAGCCCGTGCCGACTAAGCAACCTGCAGTAACAGGAGCCTGTATAGCACGAATTGGCAATTCGCGCAATCAGGCCTTCTTCCGCACCAGAACCAAAACAGTGGTCACCGGTTGCCATTATTCGTAACAAGCTCCTTTGTATCATCAGCCTAAAAGACAGCAGGGCTCCCGTCCACCCAGATCTTTTCGAGGTAATCTTCAACGCTCTGCTTGATACTACCATCGTAAAATACCCGTAACTGTGGAATGCCTCTAATGACAGAAGGAAACCGGCCGTTGTTTTTCATGCCGCCCTGGAAAGAGCAACACTAGGCAATCCATGGCCGTTTTAACGAAATGTCAAACCTAATGCTATCTTGCAACGGCTGCACATCTCACCTGCGGTTTCACACAGATTAAAGCAGTAAGAATAGCCATGAGAAACAATATCTTTCTGAAAGATTTCTTCCCATCTATGCCTTGACTGGTGGCCTAAAACAACCTATTATTGGAAAGTTTTTGGACAGGCTCTTCTCTCGATCTTTCTCGATTGATTACGCGCAATCAATCTACATTAATTTTAAGGAGTTAACAATGCTTGAGCTCAAGAAAGGTGATGACATTCTTGCAGTTGTGGGTGACATAAAATCCCTTGCCACCGCTAAAGCGCTTATTGAAAAAAGACTGGATGCAACAAACCGGGGCAAACTCGCGCAGATCAAAAACGAGGATGCTCTCATCAAAATCGCTAACGCCATTTCGATCTGCAATCCGGAAGGCATTTTCATCAATACCGGCAGCAGTGAAGATGTCCAGTGGATAAGGGATTATTCCCTCGAAAAAGGTGAAGAAAGAAAACTCGCTAAAGCTGGTCATACTATCCATTACGACCTGCCTGAAGATCAGGCCCGTCTAGTCAATCAGACCTATTATATCATCAACGAAGGCGAGAAGATGAGCTCGCTCGCCAAATCCATTCTGCGCTCAGAAGCCCTTGACTATGTGAAGAAATTCATGAGCGGAATCATGGTCGACAAGATCATGATGATTGGCTTTTATAGCCGCGGTCCTGTCGGGGCCGAAGCAGCTCAGCCGGCAATCGAGATTTCATCCTCAGCCTACGTCCTTCATTCGGCAGAGCTCCTGTACCGAAATTGTTTTGCCAAATTTGATGACGAGGCCACCCGGACGGGGCTCTTCTATACCAACCTTCACGCCGAAGGCCTCAACAGACCGGAAGATGTGCCAAATGCCAGAATCTTTATGGACAGAAGCTGGATGACCACTTTTTCAACCTTCTGCACCTATGCCGGCAATACCTTGCTGCTGAAGAAAGGTAATCACCGCTTTACTGTCGATTATGTCACCTACTATAAAGTCGAAGAGCAGCTTTCAGAACATATGTTTATCACCGGCCTCACAGGTCCCGGTGGACGCAAAACCTTCTTCGCCGGAGCCGCACCTTCCGGCTGCGGTAAGACAACCACCGCCATGGTTGGTACCGATTTTATCGGTGACGATCTTGCCCAAATGTGGATCGCAAAGGATGGTACATTGCGGGCCATCAATCCCGAGAAGGGAATCTTTGGCATTGTTGAAGATGTCAACCTTGAAGGCGACCCCTTCCTCATGGATTGTTTGCGCGGCGAAGGTACCGAAGTGATCTGGTCAAATGTACTTGTTGACGATGATGATGTTCCACACTGGGTCGGTCATGGAGAAGTTGCCCCGGAACGCGGCTCCAATTTTCTAGGAGAATGGTATGAGGGCAAGGTCGATCATCAGGGTAACGTGGTCCCCATGTCCCATAAAAATTCCCGATGCACTCTCTTGGCCTCAGCCATTGCCAACCATGCCACGCAGGTTTCCGAAGATCCTCAGGGAGCCCCGGTCAAAATCATCACCTATTCAGGTCGTGACGCCAATACTATGCCACCGGTCTGGGTAGCAAGGACACCCGATGAAGGCGTGGTGATAGGAGCCTCCATTGTTTCAAAGGCCACGGCAACCGAAGTTGGTGCTACGGGTGTAAGTCGCCAGCCATGGGCCAACGCCCCATTCATCCCTGGTGCTCTAGCTGATTATATGGCTGCCCAGTTTAAGTTTTTCAATTCCTCTAAATTCAGCGAAGCGGGAAGACCGGTTATGGCCGGTTTGAACTATTTTCTGACCCATGAAAACAGAAACAGTACAGGAAAAGGCCTTCTCGGGGAGAAAAAAGACGTCAAGGCCTGGTTGAGCTGGCTTGAGTTATTCGCCCATGGGGATGTGGGGGGTATTCACACTCCCATTGGTATCCTGCCTAAATACGGCGACCTGCAACCACTCTTTCAAGCTATTAAAAAAGAGTACCCTCAATCGCTTTACGATATGCAGTTTGCCCTGTATGTAGATAAAATAATTGACCGCATTGATATGCAGCGAGCCGCCTACAGCAAAGAAGCTGACATTCCACAGCAGCTCTTTGAGATCTACAGCAGACAAAAGACCGAACTGACCATTTTACGGGAAAAGTTCGGCCCTGTGGTAGCCATAGATTCTCTCAGCTGACCTTGATTTTTACGGATTACCGTCTTCTCTCATGAGGGGGGCGGTAATCCGAGCATCCCAACTCCTGCAGAAATTCTAGACATCTCCCTGTTTTATTCTCCATTTTCCACTGTTTTTTTTTGGGCAAAACAAGACTGCCGTTCTCTTCAGCGGATTGAACTTTTCGGCTACGCTATGCGACTGCTCGCTTGCCTTCGCGTTCTCATTTTGATTTAGAAACAGAATTACTCGTTTCGACCTTAAAATCTAATGAATCGTATGCCGAAGATGCGGAAACGATTTTTTATCTAATTTAAAATACATATTTGAAGGTAATTATTTACCATTTTATCTGTTTAAATTATACTTATTTACCTTGGTCGGTATTTTTTATTGAAGCGAAAATAGCTTGAAGAAATCAAATCATCCATTATTAATGGACCAAAAGAAATTGTGCCCCCATCTAAATTGCCCTTGAGAGTGAACTCCTTGGTGGCCTGACTCCCAAAACCTCACCCTCACCCCGGCATTCTCTGACATCGGATCTATCGGCAAATGAAATGAATTCTCTTGCAGGCCCTTGATGACACCTCAAACCCTCCAGGTAAGATGTGGCTAATCGCGCAACAAAGAATTGATTTGCCTTCTGGCAGAGGAATACTTACTTTCTACTGGCCGCTCTGATTATCAATAATTTTCGGTAAAAAAATGAGTTCTTTATAGAGAATCCCGCTGTTTGGTCAACCTGTTCCGGTGACTTGACCATTAACCATGACAAATTAGATTAGGAGAAAATGTCTATGTCCAATCAAGATCAACAACCACCATGGGGCAGAAGGAACAAGCCTCAGAGCCCAGAAGAATTGGTGGCCCAGCTGATAAAAAAACTGCAGGATTTTTTCTCTGAAGCAAAAAAACCTTCCCCTGAAGGAAACGGTGGGAGTTCAGCAAATCTTCCCTCCAATCCTTTTGCTAATATAGGGAAAATCCTTACAATCCTGATGGCTTTAATCATCTTGCAAGGGGTATATCTGTCATTTTTCAAGATCTCTCCCGGTGAAGTCGGCGTGGTCCTGCGTTTAGGACAATATCTGCGAACCACCACCTCCGGCTTGCATTTCAAAATCCCCTATGTTGACTCCCTCTATAAGGTTGACACGGAAACCATCAGGAAAGAGGAGTTCGGTTATCGCAGCAAGATCCCTGGCCAGCAGTCGACCTTTGACAGAACGGGCTACGAAGTGGAATCCCTTATGTTGACCGCTGACAAAAACGTCATCAACGTTGCCTGGATTGTTCAATACAAGGTGGATGACCCCTACACGTTCCTGTTCAAGGTTCAAAATGTTCAGCAAGCGGTACGCGATGCCTCTGAAAGTGTTACACGACGCGTCGTCGGCAATATGGACTTTGATTATGTCCTCAGCTATCGAGAACTCCTCGCCGCCGAGGTCAAGAAAGAACTGCAGGCCTTACTGAATAAACTTGAAGCGGGAGTCGGTGTGGTAACCGTGCAATTCCAGGACATTAACCCACCTGATCCTGTCAAACCGGCCTTTAATGAAGTCAACGAAGCTGATCAAGATATGAAACGCCTGGTGAATGAGGCTCAGGAGACCTACAACCGGGTTATCCCGAAGGCCAGTGGTGATGCCAAGAAAATCGTGCAGGAGTCCTACGGTTACGCTGCAGCTAGAATCAACGATGCCAAGGGTGAGACAGGAAGGTTCCTCGATATCCTCAAGGAATACAAGAACGCCCCCGACGTGACCCGAAAACGTATGTACCTGGAGACCATGCAGGAAATCCTGCCTGGTGTGCAATCGGTCTATGTGATTGATAAAGACAACCAGTCACCTCTCCCGCTCTTAAACCTTACCGGCGGGAAAAACGTACTTCCGGCCCAGGCCAAATAGACGGATATTTCACATAAGGAAACTCGCATGAAACATATAGCACGCTTTTTTCTCGTTGGTCTGGTTCTTCTGGCAATCATCGTTATCTATGATGGTTTTTATATCCTCGAAGAAGGCAAACAGGTCGTCCTCACTCAATTCGGCGCCCCGGTCGGCAAACCGGTGACCGAGGCCGGACTTCACCTCAAAATGCCGTTCATCCAGATTGCCAATATTTTTGAAAAGAAAATTCTCATCTGGGACGGTGAGCCGAATCAGATTCCGACAAATGACAAGACCTATGTCTTTCTGAATGTTACGGCCCGCTGGCGGATCTCTGATGCCCTGAAATTCATGCAGGCTGTCAAGACGGAGTCCAGGGCTCAATCGATGTTGGACGACATCATCGACGGTACGATCCGCGACATGGTCAATAAAAATGACCTCATCGAGATTATTCGCAGCTCTGATTGGTCAGAGAAAACGATGTCGCCAACAACCGAGAATATGGGCACAAAACCAAAACAAGGGCGCGATAAAATTGCCATTAGTGTCCGTGACCAAGCGGCTAAAATGACCCCTCAGTATGGGATCACCCTCATTGATGTCATGATCAAGCGGGTGAATTACATCGATTCGGTTCAGCAGACGGTTTATAACAGGATGATCTCGGAACGAAAACGTATCGCGGCAGAAAAACGCTCGATGGGTGAAGGTCAGAAGGCCGAGATTCTCGGCAAGGTTGACCGAGAACTCAAACAGATTCTTTCCGGGGCGAACAAAGATGCTCTCGGCATCCGGGGTAAGGCCGATGCCGAGGCCACGAAAATATATGGCCTAGCCTATAACCAAGATCCAGAATTTTATGCCTTTCAAAAGACACTTGAGAGCTATAAATCAATTGTCGGCAGCAACACTTCTCTCGTCCTTTCTTCAGACAGTGATCTCTATCAGTATTTAAAGAGCGTCACCGGCAAACGGTAATTGCAAAAATGCGTCAATGAGAGGGGAAAATTTCTCCTCTCATTGACAATCCGCGTCTGCTTTCTCTGCCGGAAATATTACCGACTGTCACTTCCCCCTTCATCCCCATCCAAACAATCTCCCGCACTCGGATAGGCCGGGGACTGTTCTCTGACAAAACGAATGCGTCCCTTGGCAACCAGCAACTGCTGAAATCTGATGACCTCGTCCTCGTCACTGATGTTTTCGATGCCAAGCTGATCAAAACGGCAATTACATCTGTTCATTTGCCCGTCACACCAGGGACAGACCTCTACGGGACAACCGAGTTGATGGTATTCTCCCTCAAAGACCGAACAAACCGGGCAGACCATCCTGCCTGGCTGATCATGGGAACTGAAGTCCTCAAGTTCCGAGAGCTGCTGACAGGCTTTGTTCAGTTCTTCATTATCCGGATAGCCAAAGAATTCCAAGACTTCGTCATCAAGATCCTGCCCTTTTTCTCCGAGAAACAAAACCTCATCTCCAGTAATCAGGTAAAGATACGCATACGAAAGGGTTAACACTCCCAGCAACGGCACCCCTTGATGCGAGTCGATCTGTACCACTCGGAGGACCGGCTCTTCCCGAGCTTCCGGTAACGAACGATAAAACTCATACAGGAGTCGCAAGACAACAGCATCCTGGTGATATCTCTCGACCACTTTCACGGCCTGGATTTGCATGTCATCGGCCACGCCGTACTGGATAAACAGCTCAATATCTTTAATAATTTCCATCATTCCTTTGTCGCGCATATCTTCCTCATCACATCTTTATAAAACCCATCTGATGCACTACCAGATGGCCTGAACACCCCTCTTTTCGAGGGGCTGCCGCCTCAGCAGACAGCCGCAAACATTAACTCAATCATTATTTGGCCAGGCTTCGCCCGACTGTACAATTAACCACCAAGGGTACATCAAGTTGCAGGGCCTGCTCCATCGCTGCCCGGATATGAACGAGGGTGGGTTCCACATCCGCGGGCGGGAGTTCAAATACCAGCTCGTCATGTACCTGCAGCAGCAATCTGGCGGAAAGCTGCTCCGTGTTAATCAACCTGTCGACCGCGAGCATGGCCAATTTGATAATATCAGCAGCCGTTCCCTGGATGGGTGTATTGATAGCCATCCTCTCGGAGAATTCACGCCTGACTCTGTTACTACTGTCTATCTCCGGCAAGTTGCGACGACGGTTTAAGAGGGTACTGACATAACCGTCCTTTCTGGCCCGGGCAACAATATCGCCCATGAATTGCTTGACACCCGCGTAGTGACGAAAATAGCGATCAATAAAGGTCTGTGCCTCTTTTCTACCGATATTGAGCTGCTCGGAGAGACCAAAGCTGCTCATACCATAAACAATGCCGAAATTGATGCTCTTGGCAACCCGACGCATCTCAGAATTTATGAGAAGAGGCGATACCCCGAATATCTCGGCGGCTGTTCTGGTATGAATATCCTCACCAGACCGAAAGGCCCGGAGCAAGGCTGGGTCCTGTGAATAATGGGCAAGGACTCGCAAGTCGATCTGAGAATAATCGGCTGAGAGGAAGACCAGACCTGCAGCCGGCACAAAGGCTTGACGGATGCGGTTACCGTCCTCCGAGCGGATAGGGATATTCTGCAGGTTCGGATTGCTGCTCGACAGTCGACCGGTGGCAGTGACGGCCTGATTATATGATGTGTGCACCCTGCCAGTCACAGAATCCTGCAGGGCTGTCAGTCTTTCCACGTAGGTCGACTGGAGTTTCGCAAGAGTCCTGTAATCGAGAATCCTGGCCGGCAAGTCATGCTTGTTCGCCAGTTTCTCCAAGACCTTCACATCTGTAGAATACCCCGTCTTGGTCTTTCGCCCACAAGGCAGATGGAGCTCATCAAAGAGTATCTGCCCGAGTTGCTGAGTCGAGTTGATATTGAATTCCTTGCCCGCCAAGCTGTAGATCTGCTGCTCGAGTTCAACAAGTTTTTGGCTGAATTCTTTTGATAATTCCGCCAACACCTCCGGATCAATGGTAATCCCGGCTATTTCCATGCGGGCCAGGATCGGTACGAGTGGCATTTCCACTTGCGCAAAGAGCGCGAAGAGCTGCATTTCTTCAAGCCGCGGGGCAAATTCACGCCAGAGCAGCAGCGCTGCATAGACATCTTCGCAACTGTAGTTGCAAGCAACCTGCATATCGACATAGGCGAAGCAGTCAGGACGTTTATCACCACCGACCACACTCTCAAAAGACGTCAGACGTATTCCTCTTGCCAGGCAGAGATCGTCAAGTTTAAGGGATCGGCTTGACTCATCGAGCAGATACGCTGCTAAAAGAGTATCGAAAAGAGGGCCAGTCATGGCCAGTTTGCAGTCCTGGAGGAGGACGGTATAATCGTATTTGAGATTATGCCCGACTTTTGCCAGCTTGGGAGATTGCAGAAAAGGCCCGAGATATTCGAGCACCTGAGATACTTCTAATTGACCTGGCAACAGTTTTCCTTCGGCATCACGGTGCCCGACGGGAATATACCAGGCCTGATCGAGATCGACGCACAGAGAAATACCGACAAGTTTTGCCGTCCGGGCATCCAGTGAAGTCGTTTCAGTATCAATGGCCACCAGCTCGGCATCCTGCAGGATTTTTGCAATGTGCACGAGCAGCTCAACCGTCTGGACACTTCTGAAACCTTCCGGGGAAACGGCCGTGAACGTCTCAATTTCCTTCAGAAAACTCGCAAACTCAAGTTCGGTATATAGCTCGCTGAGCAATCCGGTATCAGGATTTCCCAATGTATAGTCCACCAACCTCTCCGGCACAGGGACGTCAACCTTGAGACGGATAAGCTCCTTTGCGAGATAGGCCGACGGACGGCCTTCGATCAGGCGGTCGACCATCTTTGCCTGCTGAATCGATTCAATATTCTCATATATCCCGTCGAGCGAGCCAAACTGGTTGATCAGTTTTTCAGCTGTCTTCGGGCCAATACCGGTTATTCCCGGCACATTGTCAGAACTGTCGCCAATCAGGGAAAAAAAATCGAGGAGCTGGTCCGGGGTGACATTGTATTTTTTCCTGATCTCAAGAGCATCCATGAATTTGTCTTTCATTGGATCCCACATAACCACATCATCTGTAATTAACTGCAATAGATCCTTATCGCCTGAGACAATGATGACTTTATATCCGGCACGCTGCATGGCCTGTGCTGCTGAAGCGATGAGGTCATCGGCCTCAACCCCGACCTGTTCGAGAACACGGATATTGGCAGCGGCCACATATTGCTTGATGTAGGGAATCTGCTCGGCGAGATCTTCCGGCATGGGTGGCCTGTTCGCCTTGTAGTCCCGGTAGAGTTCATGGCGAAAGACGGGACCGCGACTGTCAAAAGCTACCGCCAGGTGTCGGGGATTCTTTTCCCGAATCAGACGCCGAAGAATATTGATAAAGCCAAAAACCGCATGGGTTTGCAGCCCCTTGCTGTTTGACAGGGGTGCCATGGCATGGTAGGCCCTATAGATATAGGCGCTGCCGTCAATGAGATATATTTCTTCTTTCACCAGCAAGACTCCCTAAAAAACGATTTGGAGGCATTCTCCCTCTAGAAATATCAGATCACTGATATACCGTATCACCGGCGCCGGCGCACCGTGAATTCAAGAACCCCTTCTTTTCCTGACTGACAAGATAGCCTACTGCGAAGACGGCACGTGAAAGCCAGTGAACTCAAATGGGAAGCTGCGGAAAATGCCAACCCCAAATCAAGCGTTAACTTTGTCGGCTACGCTGTGCGGCTCCTCGCCGTACGTGTATGCACTGTCACGTCGCTGCTCGCTTGCCTTCGCGTTCTCATCTTGACTTGGAAATGGAAGAGGCTCTTCTACCACGAAAAAGGGCTGTGAACGAACATGCCCACAGCCCTTAATACGGTCTTTCAAGT
>JAUYSF010000171.1 GCA_030696435.1 Desulfoprunum sp.
CCACTGGCACGGCTATGGGCAGATCCTTCTGATTTCCAGGAATAATAGTTCCTTCGTTGAAACCGTTATAAAAGAGCATAACGCTCTCCATCGATCTACCTCGCCAGATCTCGGCTGCCACTTCGCGGAAGGCAGGAACAAACCAGTCGGTTGGCAGCAGATTGACGATAGCGCCCATCTGCGTGGCCTCCTGGCCCTTGATCGGCGGAAAGGTGCCGATTCGGCCCTGGCGCTGCAGATCAAGCATGCGCTCGTCAAAACGCCGGCCAAGCAACATGGCCCGGTAGATGTCCCGGAGCTGCTCATCGGCTATCTGCGGCTCCAGTTCCCTGTCCAGATTGCCCTGATCGTCCAGGATGGAGAGGTATTCGAGAGTGTCTGTAACGGTAAGGCTATGACGTGGCATGAGATGACTCTCCAGCTGTGTAATAGGTCAGGATAGTATCCTATATCCTATCCAGCGCCTGTTCGAGATCGGCGATAATATCGCTGGGGTGTTCGGCCCCGACGCAGAGGCGGACCATGTTCGGCGGGATGTTGGCCATGGCTCGCCCGGCCGCGCCCTGCTGCTGGTGGGTCGAGATGGCCGGGATGGTGGCCACGCTTTTGATCCGGCCCAAGTCGGTGGCCCGCCAGATCCGCTGCAGGTTATCGAAGAAGGACCGGGCCCTGACAGCGCCGCCCTTGACACAAAACGACATCAGATGGCCGTAGCGGTTCACCGGCTTGCCGTACTGCTCGTCGAATTCGGCATCCACCAGCCACATATAGCGGCTCGCCAGGTCGTGGTGTTTGTGGTTCGGCAGCCCCAGGTACTGGACACTTTCGATCTGCGGGTGAGATTCGAGGAACTGGGCAACCTGCATGGTACTGCGGCTCATCAGGTCCATCTTCGAGCGCAGGGTCCGCATATCGTTGAGGGTCATCACGGCCTGCACCGGATGGAGATTCGGGCCGAAATCGCGGTTCTGCAGGTACTTGACGGAGAGCGAAAAGTCGGCCTTGAGCTGCTCGTCATCGATGTTGGCGATCAAGTTCTTGCGGGCGATGACCGCGCCGCAGATCCCGAATCCGCTCGACGTCAGGCTCTTGGTGACGGACTGGACGACGATGTCGGCGCCATGGCAAATCGGCCGGAGCAGCGCCGGGGTAGCAACGGTCGAATCGCAGATCAGCGGCAGAGAGTGACTGTGGGCCAGATCCGCCACCGCCTGGATATCGAAAAACCCCAACTGCGGATTGCTGGGCAATTCCCCATAGAGAAACCGGGTATTTTTGTCAATCTTTGAGGCCCATTCATCCAGGTTGGTGGCGTCGAGCACCCAACGGCATTCGATATTGCGCTGCTGCATGAAGCGGACCGTGAACTGCTGGAAGGTGCCGCCGTAACACTGGGCCGTCGCCACAAAGTTGCAGGGCTCATCGGCCTTATTTTTGACCTGCAGAAACGGCGTCACCGCTGTCATAATCGCGGACATGCCGGACGAGGTCGAGCAGCAGGAGGTCTCGCCGGCAAAGCCGTAGCCCTCCATAAGTGCCAAGGTCCATTCGTAATAATAGGTCGAGGGATTGGCGATGCGCGAATAGCACCAGGTCGGAATCTTATAGGCCAGCGCCGCCGCCATCTCGTCCGAATCGGCATAGGCCTGGGAGGTGGACATGAAGATCGGTTCGATGATCGCGCCCTGATAGTCCTTGATCGCATCGGAAACCGAATAGAGACCGTGTACCGCGATGGTGTCGAATTTCCATTTTTTCACGACCTCGTGGATATACCTGTCGCGCTCCGCCAGATACCTGTTGTTCTGGTCGATGTACCTCTGCATCCCGCTGGTGATTTCAACATCGTCATGTAATGACATGGCTGTTCTCCCTCGCCGCCGTAAATAGGGACACTCCCCAGTTTTCTCTTTATAAAAACTGGGGAGTGTCCCTGTTTACGGCAGTGAATCCTTTTCAAAGGTGACCTCGATCTCATTCCCCTCTTCGTCCACGACTCGCTGTTCCAGCAGATTAAACTCATCAAGCTGTTTAATAAAATCAGGGGTTGTCTGATATTCAAAGACCAGATTTTTGATTATTTCCTGACTGTCCTGATTAATTTGCAAGGTCTGGAAACCGGCGATGGATTCATCAACACGCACCAGTCGCGCAGCAATCTCTATCCTCTGCCCCGCTTCGGTGAGAATCTCAATCTGATATTCATCGTTGGGAATCGTATCGGAAAAGGCCGTGATGGCGACTCCACCCTGGCTGATATCGATGGCGCGGGCTTTTATGATAGTTTTATTGCTGTTCGACAGAATCGCTTCACCACTCACCGGAACACGAACATAAATTCTTTTATATCCCATAGTTATACCAAACCATAATATAAGCATTTAAAATACTTTCGTGGAAGCCTTCCGCTCGCGGAAAAACTCACAATCCACACAAACCCTCTGCTTAATTCTGGTCTGATAATTATACGGTGTCAAATAAAAAGAAAGCCCTTGCCCTCTTGCAAGAGTCTAAGCGACACACTTCGCCCTATCGAATTGGCGAGACAGGGATATAACGGAGAAACCAATTTTGCCGATATCATTCAATTTCCAGCGAGTACCCGAAGCAAAACCGGCACAACAAGCGGGGTAATAATTGCAATTATCAGCCAAAAAATACCCTTGATGAACCCCAGACAAGGGGGAAGATTGTGGATGAGCATATACCCCGCCTTTTCATCCTGACTGCTTCCCCCCGTTGTGTCTTCCGGCAAGATCATATACCGCCCAATTTTTTCCCACCTACTCATTTTTCTCATGGCAAGCTGTTCCTTCGAGGCAAAGAATTCATCATTTGATCGCTCCCTATTGCGTCTGCCTGACAATAGTCCAAGGACAAAAAAGAAGCCAATTGCCTTATCGAATGAGGGTCTTCAGAAAATATGATCAGGTTTTCCGTTTGGATTTGGTATATTGCCCTGAGGTTTGAAATCTCAAAATCAGGGAATGCACAACATGGAAATATATCAATTGCGAACATTTCAAATGGTGGCGGAAGAAGGCCACCTGACGCGCGCGGCAAAGCGCCTCTATGCCAGCCAGCCTGCGGTGAGCATCCATATCAAGACGCTGGAGGAAGAGCTGGGAGTCAGTTTGTTTGTGCGGACCCCCAAGGGGATGGTGCTCACCCAGGATGGGCGGCAGTTAAAGGAACATGCCGATAAGGCTTTGGCAATACTCGATGATATGATGTGCTATGCCGGTGAACAGCGCAGCACACTCACCGGCCTGTTAAAAATCGGCATCAATACCGAGCCTGCATATCTGCGCATTTCCGAACTGTTTTCGACGATGAAGACCCACTGTCCCAAGCTTCGTATTCACCTTCTCCAAAGTATGACAGGCGAAATTCTCAATAAACTGGAGGAAGGAATCCTGGATGCCGGCTTTATGTATGGCGAAAACTCCTCGGATAAAATTTCCGCCACCGAATTGCAGCAGTTCAAACTGGTTGTTGCCGGTCCCATGGCCTGGCGGGACAAACTTGAACGGGCCAGCATCCAAGAACTTGCCGAATTCCCATGGATTCTTACACCCACTGACTGCCCCTTTTCGAACGTGACATCCCAATTGTTCCGGCAATATGGTCTCCAACCGTCCGAGGCCGCCTTGGTGGACCAGGAAGCAACCATCCTGGCGATGATTCGCGGGGGCGCCGGCGTTTCTCTGGTGCTTGAACAGGACGCCCAACAAAATGAATTTAAAGATCAGCTTGCCATCTGGGACAAACACGAACTTTCGCTGAAACTCTCAATAGCCTGTCTGGAGAAACGGCTTAAAGATCCGATGATCCAGGCATTAGTGAATACACTCTGCCAGATATGGAAGGTGGGCCCGAAAGAAGAAGGCACGGCGAGACTCAGCAACGACGCTTGATGTTCAAATTGAATGAGGGGAGCAAGCATTACCATGGCGGAGGAAGAGACAAACGTGGTTTTAAACGACAATATAATCAGATGCCCCTGGTGCGGCAGCGACCCGCTCTATGTCGACTATCATGATAGCGACTGGGGCCTGCCCCTCCATGATGATCAACGGCTCTTTGAGATGCTCATCCTCGAAGGTGCCCAGGCCGGTCTGAGTTGGCTGACCATCCTCAAGAAACGGCAGAATTACCGCCGCGCCTTCGACAACTTCGAGATCGAAAAGGTGGCGGCCTATACCGATGCGGATTGCCTGCGCCTGCTCGCCGATCCCGGTATTGTCCGCAACCGTCTCAAGATCGAATCTGCCAGAAAAAACGCCAGGGGAGCGCTGCATATCCAGGAAGAATTCGGCTCGTTTGCCACCTTTCTCTGGCAGTATGTCAACCATCTCCCACGCCAGAATAGCTGGGAATCGTTGGCGCAGGTCCCGGCCCGCACCGAGCAGTCCGATGCCATGAGCCGGGACCTGAAAAAACGGGGTTTCAACTTCGTCGGTTCAACCATCTGCTATGCCTTCATGCAATCCGTCGGTATGGTCAACGATCACTTGCTCGGCTGTTATAGACATGCTACTATCAGGAAAATCGGCACAACCTGATAATCGGCTACTGCCAAAAAACTTAAGGAACAACCAATGATTCTCACCGCCCCTTCTCTCTGGCAGCACCCTGCGACGACCTGGCTTTGCTGGCGTAACAGGCGCACCATTGCCTGCGGGGAGCGATAACACAGAGGCTGATTTTTCATAGTAAGACTAAGCCCCTGCAAACCCTCTCCGGGTTTGCAGGGGCTTTTTTTTTGCAGTTCCCTCCCTCCAAACCTGGAAAATCGTATTTTAAATCAGCAAACGTGGAGGAACAACAATGGAAAATCTACTCAGCCGACTGCGGATCGGCGATCAGGCCTTCTGCCTCATCCAGCCCCAGGACAGCGACGAACTGCTTGTACTGACAGGCAATTCATTCAAATGCCGCTCTCTAGCGGAGATACCCCGCCGGCAGGGAGCGACAGAGGGCGGGCGCATCTATGACACGATCAGCATCGTGCCCTTCTGCCAGATCCGGGAAAAAGGCTATGCGGCCTGGGATGAAGGAGAACAGATCCTCGGCATCGATATTACGGCACAGCAGGAGATCGCAAAAGACGCCTTGCTGGCGGGAATAACCGCCCGACCGCTCGTCATGGAAGCCGGTATCCATTAT
>JAUYSF010000218.1 GCA_030696435.1 Desulfoprunum sp.
CGGCGAACCCGAAGGTCGAGGTGGTCAATGCCACGGTTACCGGCGGTTCCGGCGTCAATGCCAAGGCTGTCCTGAAAACTCGGATGCTGGGTGGAGAGCCGCCCGACAGCTTCCAGGTCCATGCCGGTCAGGAACTGATTGGTACCTGGGTCAAGGCCGACCGTATGGAAAACTTGAGCTTCTTGTTCAAGGAGCAGGGCTGGGAGAAGGTCTTCCCGGCAGGTCTCGTGAAACAGATCGGCACCGATAAGGGTATTTGGTCCGTTCCGGTGAATATCCACCGTTCAAACGTGATCTGGTTTGTCCCGGCGAATCTGAAAAAATGGGGAATAAATGCCCCGACTGGCTGGGATCAGTTCTTCGCTGCTGCCGAGAAACTGAAAGCGAAAGGTATTGTGCCGCTGGCCCTGGCTGAGAACTGGACCGTCAATCATCTCTGGGAGTCGGTGGCCTTGTCTGCCATTGGTGTTGAGAACTGGGAAGCCCTGTGGTCCGGCAAACTGGCCTTTGACAGCAAGGCTGGGATAAAGGCCTGGCAGCTCTTCGGCAGGGTTCTTGAGTACACTAATCAGGATGCCGCGTCACTTTCCTGGCAGCAAGCAACCGATATGGTAGTCGATGGTCGGGCGGCCTTCAACATTATGGGCGACTGGGCGGCAGGTTATATGGTTACCACCAAAAAACTCGTCCCCGGCACCGGTTTCGGCTGGGCTGCTTCCCCGGGAACGACCGGCAAATTCATGTTCCTGGCCGATTCTTTCGGCCTGCCCAAAGGCGCCCCGAACCGCGACAACGTCATCGCCTGGCTGAGCTTGCTCGGCAGCCGGGAGGGCAGCGATGCCTTCAATCCGCTGAAGGGTTCAATCTCCGCCCGTACTGACAGTGATCTGTCGAAATATAATGACTATGGTAAATCCGCCGCGGCCGATTTCGGCAAGGACCGTATCGTCGCCTCCCTGGCCCATGGCGTCGCCGCTAATGAAGGCTTCATGAATGATTTTGCCTCGGTCATGGAGATGTTCATGAAATCGCGCAATGCCGAGGCTGCCGCCAAGGCCGCTCAACAGATCGCCGTAAAGAACGGAATCGGCAAATAAACACCTCAACCTGAACGCCCCGTCCCGGTATCCTCCGGGGCGGGGCCTCCGAGAGCGACCATGAGAAACCATGACCGGATCAAGGCCTTTTGTACCCTCTCTCCTTCGATCATCCTGATTGGGGTCTTTGTCTACGGCTTTATCGGCAATACCTTCTGGATCTCGCTTACCGATTGGGGTGGGGTGGCGGCCCTGGCCGAAAATCCGGTCAAGAATTTCAGCGGGTTTGGTAATTACACTGAGCTCTTCGCCGGCTTTCTCGGCGGCAGTTTTCGGCAGGATTTGGTCAATGCGGTGTATTATTCGCTGGCGCTGCTGGCCGGGGCAATTGGCATCGGCCTGTTTCTTGCCGTTCTGCTTGATAACAAACCAGCGGGCGAGGCCTTTTTCCGCACAGTTTTCCTCTATCCGATGTCCCTGTCTTTTATTGTGACCGGTACCATCTGGCGCTGGATGCTGTCTCCCCAAGGCGGCATCAATATCCTGCCGACCTATGTGGGGCTCGAGCCGTTGCAGTTCCGCTGGCTCTCGTCGACTACGGCGATCATGGAGTTCGACTGGCAGAATCTGCTGCAGGTTGGCCTCTATATCCTGGCTGCCGTGCTGATCATCTGGGGACTGTGGAGTTTCAAAGAAAAACCACGTCGAGCCCTGACCCGGCTGCTGCTACCGGGTGTGATCCTGGGCGGCGGGGCCTGGCTGGGCGGGGATTTGCTACCCAAGGCCCTGTTCATGGAGGAGATGCACGGCTTCAATCTGGCGACGCTCGGTATCATCCTGGCCACGGTTTGGCAGTATTCGGGCTATACCATGGCCCTTTATCTTGCCGGTTTTACGGGGATATCTCAGGATTTACGGGATGCGGCGATGCTTGACGGGGCAAGTTCGGCGGGCTATTACCGGCACATCGCCCTGCCGATGGTCAAACCGATTACCATCAGCGCGGTTATTATTCTCTCGCATATCTCCCTGAAGATGTTCGACCTGATCTTCGCCATGACCGGCCCGGACAACGGCTCGACCGGCCATCCGGCCCTGAACATGTACCTGACCACCTTTCGGGCCAACGAATTCTCACGTGGGGCGGCCATTGCCATCATCCTCTTTCTGATCGCCGCCACCTTTATCATCCCCTATCTGATCAGCAGCTATCGGCAGAGGAGGGTCCGCTAGATGAACCGGAAGATTACCTTTTCCACCATCTCTCTCTATGCTGTGCTGATTCTGCTGGCCGCAGTCTATTTGCTGCCGGCCTACCTGACGATGATCACCTCCCTGAAGATGCCGGGCGATATCAGCCTGCCCAGGTCATGGGAGGTTCCGACAACACTGAATCTGAGCAGTTTCAGCGATGCCTTCAATCTGCTCAAACCCAACATCATCAACTCGTTTATCCTGACGCTTACAGCCACCTTTTTTTCCACCGTCCTTGGCTCACTCAACGGTTATGTCTTTGCCAAATGGAGGTTTCCCGGCAGCGAGGTCCTTTTCACCCTGTTTCTCTTTGGTATGTTCATCCCCTATCAGGTTGTCCTCATCCCGCTCTTTCATACCCTGCGGGCCATGCACCTCTATGGCGGACTGCCCGGTCTGATCCTGGCCCATGTGGTCTACGGCTTGCCGATCACCTCGCTCATCTTCCGCAATTTCTACGCCCAGATCCCGGATTCCCTGATGGAATCGGCCACCCTCGACGGGGCCGGCTTCTTCTCGATTTACACCCGGATCATCTTTCCGCTGTCGATTCCCGGCTTCGTCGTCACCTCCCTCTGGCAGTTCACCCAGATCTGGAATGAATTTCTCTGGGGCATCTGCCTGACCCGCCATACCGCCAACCCGATCACGGTCGGACTCGCCAATTTGGCCGGTGGTCAGGCCGTGAGTTGGAACCTGCCAATGGCCGGCTCGATCATGGCGGCCCTGCCGGTTTTGCTCATCTATATCCTGCTTGGGCGCTATTTCATTAGAGGCCTGCTTGCTGGTTCGGTGAAGGAATAGGACAGGAGCGGCATCCGCCTTTTCTCTTGCAGACATCACAGTGGATGTTATGTTCAAGTGATTGTATTTAAAATACATCAACTGTGCTCAATGGGCGATTAGCCAACCATGCCGCCGAAACTGGCCTGTTAACAATCACGGCCTGTTTTGCCGCGGTGGCAGGCTTTCCATAAAGGACCATTAGACCCATGCCCCCCACCAACTTTCAGCAACTCGCGAATTTTATCTGGTCTGTGGCTGACCTGTTGCGCGGCCCGTATCGTCCGCCGCAGTACGAGCGGGTGATGTTGCCGCTCACGGTTCTTCGCCGCTTCGATTCGGTGCTTGAACTCACCAAGGCCGCCGTGCTCAAAAAACACGCGGAACTTTCGGCCAAGGGCCAGGCCAACATTGATGCCATCCTCAACAACCTGGCCAAGGATGAGGACGGCAAACCGCTGGGTTTTCACAATCATAGCCAACTCGACTTTCGCAAGCTCAAGGGCGACCCGGATAACATCGGCCGTCACCTTGCCGACTACATCAACGGCTTTTCCGAGAACATCCGCAAAATCTTCGAGCGTTTCGAGTTCGATAAGGAGATCGAAAAGCTCGAAGAGGCCAACCGCCTCTATCAGGTGGTCGCCCAGTTCTCTGAAATGGATCTGCACCCCAAGCGGGTGGACAACATCACTATGGGGCTGGTGTTCGAAGACCTGATCCGGCGTTTTAATGAAGCGGCGAACGAGACGGCCGGTGACCACTTCACCCCGCGTGAGGTGATTCGGCTGATGGTCAACCTGCTGCTGGAGCCCGATACCAAGGTGCTCACCCAGGAAGGCATCATCGTCACCATCTGCGATCCGGCCTGCGGCACCGGCGGCATGCTGGCGGAAAGCCAGAACTGGATTCGCGCCCACAACGAACACGCCACCGTCAAGGTCTATGGTCAGGATTACAACCCGCGCTCCTACGCTGTCGCCGCCTCCGACCTGCTGATCAAGGGCCACAAGGACAGCCGCATCGAATATGGCAACACCCTAACCAGCGACCAGTTTGACGGCATGCGTTTCGATTATCTGCTGGCCAATCCCCCCTTTGGCGTGGATTGGAAGGGGGAAAAGAAGGAGATCGACCGCTGGCCCAACTTCCGTGGCTATAACGGCAAACTGCCGCGTATCAACGACGGTGCGCTGCTGTTTCTGGTCCACATGATCGCCAAATATCAGCCCTGGCAGAAAGGCAACCGCGATAAACCCGGCTCGCGCATTGCCATCGTCTTCAACGGCTCGCCGTTGTTCACCGGTGGCGCGGGCAGCGGCGAGAGCGAAATCCGCCGTTGGATCATCGAGCACGACTGGCTGGAAGCCATTGTCGCCTTGCCTGAGCAGATGTTCTACAACACCGGCATCGGCACCTTTGTCTGGGTGCTGAGCAACCGCAAGGAGCAGCATCGCAAAGGGAAGATCCAACTTATCGACGCCCGTCAGCGCTTCACGCCGATGAAACGCAGCCTCGGCAATAAACGCCGTTATCTTGATGAAGCCGCCATCAGTGATGTCACCCGCGAGCACGGTGCATCAACCGAGTCCAAGACCAGCAAGGTTTTCGATAACGCCGATTTCGGTTACCGGCGCGTCACCATCCTGCGCCCGCTGCGGTTGCGCTTCCAGATCACCCAGGAAGCCAAGGAACGCTACCTCGACACCTGCCCCGAACTGCTCGACGCCGTACTGGCGGTGGAAGAAGCATTGGGCCACGAACCTCATTACGACTGGAACAAGGTCTGGGAGAAGGTGCAGAAGATAGTCAAGATCCTGCCCGATGATGTCGAGGGCTGGGCCAATGGCGCCAAGGGCACGGCCCAGAAAAAGCTGTTCCGCGAGGTATTCACCGAGATTGATCCCGAGGCCGAGCCGGTCATCGCCAAACAGCATAAGAATGAGAAGCTCGACAGCGCCGGCCTGTTTCCCGGCCAGAACCTGCCTCACGAGCTGACACCCTCCGAATTGCAAGCGGTACTGGGCTTGCATGCCGGGGGAAAAGGCAAGCTCGTCGAATACGAACCCGACCCGGCCCTCAAGGACACCGAAAACATTCCTCTCAAGGAAGACATTGTCAGTTACTTCCTGCGCGAAGTGCGGCTCTATGTAGCCGATGCCTGGGTCGACCGGGCAACTCTC
>JAUYSF010000252.1 GCA_030696435.1 Desulfoprunum sp.
TGCGTTTTCTCCTCATTTCGGCTAGGCCACTACGGGAACCGGTGGCCTGGCAGGGTCCGATTGTCATGAATACCGAGGAAGAACTACAGACCGCCGTTAGAGAATATCAGGAAGGCACTTTTCTCAAACACCGCTAATCGGCAGTTGTTTGCCACTCAGCCACGCAGGGGCCGATCCTCTTCAGGACTAAAGACCACCGCCAGGGTCCTGACGCTCCCCAAAGAAAGCAGGAGGGCAGCAAATCCCAGGAGTGTGCCACCCGTCAGAGAGGTATGGGAATACAGCATGACGATCAGTTCCCGGATGATGAAGATGATCGCCGGGTCGATCATGCTATGCAGTCGGATACGCCTGACCTTCAGATACTCGATAAAGCTCCTGAACAACTCGATCATTACCAGGAAGGTGAGGATATCGGTCACTGAACGGGAAAGATCGAGCTCGATAAAGTGATGACCAAAGACCGTATTGAGGGGATAGACGACTTTCAGAAGTCCCGCCATAAGAATGACAATGATATAAACGATCAGCACATTGATGATATAGCCTACTGAGGCATTGAAAAATTTCAACACCCGTCCTTCTTGCTCTTTTTCCATTTCATATCTCCTTTTTTGTTCAGCCTCGGAGATAAACAGATCAGTATGTGTTTGAGGTTAGATCTCTGTGAGGTTTTCTCCGGTCCTGAACAGTGACCCAACTGGCCTGTTGCGAATGGAATTGAGGACCAGACTGCCTTGCCCCGTTCATCGCTGCGCACGGTGAGGTCGCCGCCGAAAACTCTGGTAATGGGATCTCCCGTCGTAAGAGTGAGAACCGCAATCAATAAATATTCTGCACCAAGGGAGCTATCCTCCGGCAAACCTCGGCAACCGGCAGGTCTGCCAGATTCGACTGCTCAATCCAGGTAAATCTGCCATGCTGGATGCCGGTAAAAGTGGCCGGGACATGCTCGCTGAACAGGGCCAGCCCGGGGATCTGCAGATGCACAGCGATATGGGTCGGTCCCGTATCATTGCCTATAACAAAAGCGGCCTTTTTTAATACTCCCGCCAGTCTGAAGAAATTAAGATATCTGCCGTTGGACTCCAGTAACATATCACCCCTGACACTGCGGCAGAGCTCCATTTCATCGGGCCCCGGCGCGGTCACCACTCGCAGGCCTTGGGCAAGCAGGGCTTCGGAAAGTTCGGGATAGTGGGGCCAACGTTTCTCGGGATGGTCGGCTGAGGCGCCGGGGATGAGGACTACGTATGGGGAGTTGAGATCGGCCCGTTCCAGGATATCGTCAACATTATCGGCCATCCAAGAGACATCACAGTGCAGGCTGTGCGCCACGGGGACACCTGCCTGCTGCAGACAGATGGCCAAATGATCGGCAGCGCAACGGTCGGCAGGCCGCCTACAGCAACAGGAACTGCCCGGAGCACCGCCAACCCAGGGAGTCCCCTGCAAAAACCAGCGATAATAGAAATCCGTTCGGCCGACCTGCTGCAGATCGTAGACCAGAGCAAAATGTTCCTGCCGCAGACGTTTTCTTAGGGCAAACATCCGGTCGAGTCGAAAACGGGAATCACGCTGATCGACGAAGACCCTATCAACCCAGGGGCAGCGCTCCATCAGGCGTCGATAGGCCGGGGTCGTCATGACAGTGATCTCGGCAGCCGGATGATGCAGCCGGATATCGTGCATCGCACCCTCTGCCTGGACGATATCGCCGAGGGCGCTCAGCTTGATGACAAGAATGCGCTCCATGGCTTTTCAAACCCGAGTTTCGTAGGGTTCGTAGGATTTCTCCTCAATCACCCCGGAACCGAGAAAGGCGTTCATCTGATATTTCAGCCCCGCCCTCAGGTCGTTGGTCCGATAGACCGCCCTGGCCAGCTCAATGAACCTGCTGCCGAAGTCCTGATTCCTCTCACAGAGCCGGATGGCATCCTCAATATCCCAGAGTCGTTCATTGACCTGACGCAGGCCGGTGACCAGCTCGTCAAGCTCTGTCGATCCGCTGATCTCCCGGTCACGAACCGAGACAAGGAGGCCGAGCTCGTGACCCACATTTCTGCGTTTTTCCGCATCGTTCATACGTTCCAATTTGATCTGCAGGATGCAAATTTTATCGAGGAGTTCCCCCCAAGAGACAGGGACAAGCAAAGACATATTTATTCCCTCCGGTCTGTCGAATATCTGAAAGGCACAATCCTCTCGCACGCTGAGTGAAAGAGGATTGTGCCGGACCGGCATTATTGTCAATACAGGCCAGAAAGTCAACATTTTCGGGGAAAGCCGCGGCCAGTCAAACCACGGTGCGCCCGAAGAAAGCCTCGTCATCCCATCTGAAAAAATTCAAGCATCCGGCCATGGGTCATCATGCCAACCCCTTGGTTGACCGCATCGATGATATCGCTCTCGCTCCAGCCATATTCCTTCAGCCTATCCATATCAGCCTTGTTGGCGGAACCGCCTACATCGACAGCCTGCAGAACAAAGATAAGCAGGGCCTTTTCCCGCTCGGCCAGAGGCGCCTTGCCGGGATCGCTCTCCATCGCGGCGATCTCCGTTTCAACCAGCCCCTGTTTCCGCAGCAACGAGCCGTTGAAATCAATACAGGCTCGGTAGTTCAGCTTTTTCGCCGAGAGATAACGGATACACAGTAGCAGGGAAAAATCAAGATGGGGATGGTTGCGGTAATAGCCAACCAAGCCCATTTGCTGCATGAAAAGCCCCGGACTGCCGGCCAGCATCCGCAGTGGTTTTGGCACCTCGCCAATTGCTGCGGTAAGCGCGGCAAAGACCTCAGCCACCTGCCCCTCTGCCTTTTCATCGGTGATTCGAGTCAGTAATGCCATATGTTTCTCCTTTTTCATCTGTTTTCGACCGGGCCACCATGGCCCTTGCCAATCTTCCGGACACTATAGTCGTTGCGTGAACAGACAAAAAGTGGCATATACGACATTAAACGGTTTATATGCGCCATAATTTCCCGCACGTTTGGAGATCAACATGATCCAGGTCGTCATTCTCGCCTTCGAGGGCACCCCGCTTTCTTCCATCGCTCTACCCGCCGATATCTTTCACGCGGCCGGGACCTTTTGGAACAGGATCTTCGGTCTGCCGGAAGAACCGCGGTTTAGTGTCCGTATTGCCAGCCTCGACGGCCGGGCAGTTGGCTGCCACAAGACCGTTTCCCTTAATCCCGACTGTGCCCTGGCGAACATCGGCAGGCCGGATCTGCTCATCATCACCGGACTGACCGACCTGCATTCTCCACTCCTCGACTCCCGTGAGCTTCTCAACGCCCTGCAGGAGCTCCACCGCCAGGGGACCGTTCTGGCCAGCATTTGCACCGGCGCCTTTATCCTGGCTGCAACCGGCCTGCTCAACAGAAAGCGGGCCACCACCCACTGGGGTCTGGCAAATCTCTTTGCCCGTCGCTATCCCGAGGTCATCCTCGAACCACAGCAGATCATCACCGACGAGGGCAGTCTTCTCTGCTCCGGCGGGGCCAACGCCGGGGCCGATCTGGCCCTGCACCTGGTACGTCGGTATTGCGGCAGCGAAATCGCCTGCCACTGCGCCAGGGCCCTGCTGCTTGATCCGGCAAGAACCTCCCAGGCGCCCTATGAAACCTTTCATTCCAGGAAAAACCACGGTGATGAACAGATTGCCCTGGTGCAGCATTGGCTTGAAAAAAATTTCCCCACTGACATCAGAATTGACGCCTTGGCCCGTCAGGCCGCCATGAGCCGCCGGACCTTCGAGCGGCGTTTTAAGAACGCCACAGGTGACAGCCCACTCCAGTATCTCCAACGAATTCGCGTGGAAAATGCCAAGATCCTCCTCGAAAACGGCCTGGAATCCTTCGAGACGATCACCTCGCGGGTTGGCTACGAGGACAGCAGTACCTTCCGTAAGATCTTCTGCAAGACGGCTGGACTGCAACCGAGTAGCTACAGAGAGAAATTCAGTCTTCTCGCACTGCCTCGGACCTGACCAGTACACGGGGCAGGCTTTTTTCTGGCAATGATCCGGGCTTTCCGGTACAAGAGAAGGCATTCTCGCAGCCCAGTCCCGGATGCCCTGCATCCACTCAACCAAAGATTACAGGAAATGCTATGCCCAGCGAATACGCTACACTGATTCAGTTTATCAAATACGCCCTGGCGGGAGGCGTCGCCACTCTCACCCATATCACCATCTTTCATCTCGTGGCCTGGAAACTCTTCCCCTCTCTGGGACCGCAGGACCATGCAGTACGTTTTTTTCATCTGCCCATACGGGAGGTCAACGATTTCAGCCGGGCCAGAAACTCGATGATCGGCAACATCATCGCCTTTTTCTTCTCCAATATGGTTGCCTATATCATCAACATCCTTTGGGTCTTCGAACGCGGCCGCCACTCTCTGGCAATAGAGATCCTGCTGTTTTATCTGGTATCGGGGATCAGCACCGTGATCGGCACGGTACTTATGGGAATTCTCATCAAACGCTTCGGCCTGCTGACCACCTATGCCTTCGCCTCGAATATCCTCACGGCCGTTCTGATAAATTACGCCATGAGAAAATATTTTATCTTTCTCGGCTGAGAACAAATGTTCTTCCGGGATTTGATTGCATCCTGAACCATTTTTACGATAGGATGGCGTAGAGGGAATTTACCTACGGAAGTCAGTATTCTCGACAGCTCATTCCGTTTCTCAATCAAAATGAGAACGTGAAAGCAAGCGAGCAGCACAGCGTAGCCGACAAAGTTAACGTTTGATCAGAATTGGAATCAGGCCACAAGGAAGATAGTATGAACAGCTCAGATCAGCCCATTTGGGATTGGACTTTACGACGCATTCGCAAAATCTGGCCTTTAGGCGATCCCGGAAAATTAAAGGATGTCGTCGAACCGGATCTGCCGGAAAGTGATATTCAAAAACTACGAGATAAGATCGTTGCCTGCCTGGAATCCCGCGGCGGTGAGATGTCCGCCCGCTCACGAGCCGCTGAACTCGGCGAGGCCTATCTCGTCCTCAGCCCCCACGGCCGCCGCCGGTTTCTCGAACTGCTGGCCAGGGAATATGATGTCGATGACGAGGCCATTGAAGTGGCAATTGAAGAACGGAGAAAAAGCAGCAGCCCCGGTCAGATACAGCAGGCGACTCTGCAACTGCGCCGCCAGCTCGAACCACCTCGCACTCGACTTTTCCAGCAGTTCAATGAACTCCAGGAAGGGGTGAAATTCCTGGTTGACATGCGCGCCGAACTCATGGTTTGGGCACGCGAAAACCCCGAGCTCAAGGCCCTCGATCAGGATGTCTATGGTCTTTTGACATCCTGGTTCGATGTCGGCTTTCTCGACCTGCAACAGATAACCTGGAAGACACCTGCCGCCCTGTTGGAGAAACTCATCGAATATGAGGCCGTCCATGCCATCCGATCCTGGGATGACCTGAAGAACCGACTGGGAGATGACCGCTGCTGTTTTGCCTTCTTTCACCCGCGAATGCCGGATGAGCCGCTGATCTTTGTCGAGATCGCTCTCGTCAACGGCATTTCGCAGAACATCCACGAACTCCTTGACGAAAAGGCCCCGGTCGGCAACCCCAGAAAGGCCGATACGGCTATTTTTTATTCCATCTCGAACTGTCAGGACGGTTTGGCGGGGGTGAGTTTCGGCAACTTTCTTATCAAGCGGGTGGTGGGAGCTCTAACGGCCAAGTTTCCGAATTTGAAGACCTTTTCCACCCTCTCCCCCATACCTGGGTTTATGCATTGGCTGAAAACCGAGGCGGGTGAACTCAAACTTACCGAGCGTGAAACCCAGGTTATTCAATTATTGAAGGATATCCCAGACGAACACTCTGATTTATTAGCAATCATAGGCAATGAGGCCGGCGCTTCCGAGCCCGAACGCAGATCTTTCATCCAGCCCGGCCTCCTGCGGCTGTGCGCCCGATACCTGACGACAGCGAAGCGGGGTAAACAGGCCCTCGACCGGGTTGCCCATTTCCATCTCGCCAATGGTGCCCGGATAGAGCAGATCAACTGGGCCGCAGACCTTTCAGAAAAAGGCCTGCAGCAATCGGCCGGCCTCATGGTCAATTATCTCTATAAGCTCCCAGATATAGAAAAAAACCACGAGGCATACAGCGGACAGGGAGTGATCACCACCTCTTCGGCAGTACGTAAACTTCTGTAGAGCCAAAACTCTCCCCCGTTGGCTAATCCGCCCTCTGGGCAGATTGGGAACAGTTTGATTGTGTTTCTAAAAGAAGCAGCTCCCCGCAGAATTTATTGCCGGCGCTTTCCTCACAAGCAGTTTGTATTTGGCCTGAAGAGCTATTATAGTAGGCCCTGTCTCAGAAATCAGTTCCTTGAAACAGGCTCATCCGAACATGGGTCCAAACAGAGCACCTCGATACTTGAGGAAACGACCCACACTCTACCTTTCAGCCAAATTCCATGAAATACCCACTCCCTGAAAACTCCACAGTCCTCGTTACCGGTGCCACCGGTTTCACCGGCCGGTATCTTGTCGACAAACTCCTGGCCCAGAAGGTCAAGATCAAGGTCATCGCCCGCCCCTCACCTCGGTCCGCCGAACTTAAGGCCCTTGGCTGCGAGGTCTTTGAAGGCCAGATTTACGACCCTGAAACCGTCAATGCCGCCTGCCGAGACGTTGACTATATTTTTCATATCGCTGCAGCTTTCCGCGAGGCAGGCGTCTCCGACAATATCTACGCCAAGGTACATGTGGAAAGCACCAAACTGCTGGCCCGGGCCGCGACTGAAATTGCCGGTTTCAAGCGATTCGTGCACGTATCGACTGTGGGCGTGCATGGCCATATCGAGAATCCCCCAGCCAATGAAAATTCGCCTTACGGGCCGGGAGATCTCTACCAGGAGACCAAACTCGAGGCAGAACTCTGGATCAGGGATTTTGCAAAACAGCAGGGGCTCTCGGTCAGTGTGATCCGCCCCACAGCGATTTACGGCCCCGGTGATCGCCGCCTGCTGAAGATTTTCAAGATGGCCCAATGGCCGGTATTCCCGATCCTCGGCTACGGCAAGTGCCTGTACCATATGACCCATGTCGAGGATCTGACCAACGCCTTCCTGCTGGTGGCCACCCATCCCCGGGCCGACCAGGAGGTCTTCATCTGTGGAGATCCCGAGACCCTCTCGCTGGTAGACATGGTCAAAATAAGTGCGGAGGTCACCGGCCATCTTCCGAAAATTCTCAGGGTCCCGGCCACGCCGTTTTTCTGGCTGGGTGATCTCTGCGAACTGGTGTGTAAACCCTTAAAGATCGCGCCGCCGATCTATCGTCGCCGCGTGGCCTTCTATACTAAAGATCGCTCGTTCGACACCTCAAAGCTCCGCAATGATCTCGGCTTTGAGCATACCTACAGCAACCGGACGGGCATTATCGAGACGGTGAAATGGTATAAGGAAAATGGATGGTTATAAATGAAAAAGAGGGACACTCCCCGTATTTAAAATACGGGAAGTGTCCCTCTTTTATTGTCATTGTCCGGCAATGACAATTGCTTAGGTGGTCAACGCATCAAGCTCCGCCACGCAATCGGCGGCAATCATGGCCTTTTTCTGAAGCAGGGGGATTTCACGGGCCAGGATCTCTCTGGTGGCATGCCGGTTGTTCCAGTTTTCAAGAAGAAACTGGCTAAGATGCTCACTGTTGAAATCGGCAAACGTAGTGCAGGCCTCCACAATACCTAACTGTTCAAAATAGTGCTTAACTTTGGGTTTATAGACCAACCCCGCAATCGGTGTTCCTGTTGAGGAGGCGAGAATCAAGGCATGCAGTCGCATGGCGAACAGCAGTGAGACCTTAGAGAGTATGCCTTTTATCTGGTAATGATCGTATCGTTTATTATCTACGACCACAACCTTCTGCGGCACCCTCAGGCGCTTCTGTAATTCCATGGTGATTGGAATATCACCGTGATAGGTGCTGACGAGCAGGATGGGAGGCTGCACCGAGAGATTCAATTGGTCGATTGCCCCGGCAAGTATATCAAGGAAGGCTTTCACATCGAGTTTCGCCTTCCCGTGATTGGTCCAGGTATCGAGATACTTATTGACGTTGATCGCCAGAATATCCTGCCGGGGGTCAAGCCCGATCTCCCGGAATATCCGGGCAAGCTCCTCTTCGCCGACCGCCGGGGCGTTGAGGGCAGCATCGGCCGTAACAATGTAACGATCCTCCGACACGCCGATTCTCTTGAGGATCTCAGCCGAGCCGGCCTCGCGTATAGTGATGAAATCACAACTGTCACAGACCCGTTTGAGCATCTTCTCACCCATCTTGGTGGTGATCGGTCCGATCCCGCAGTTAAAAAGCCCTACCTTGCGCCCGGCCTTCTTGGCCGCCGGCAAAAGAAAAGAGAGCGACGACAGAAAATTGAACATTGGATTATAGAGCGAACGATCAAACAGAACCGCATCAAAGACAAGCGACAGGTCGCTTTGTTTTATCGCCTTCAGCGTGGGGAGCCCGAAGAGTTTCAGGGAACCGGTCCATGGCATGATATTGATCGCTTCAACCTGATTATCAAGATAGGTCTTTTTAACAAATTGAGGAAAAGGGGTCGGAATCCGATAGAGAAGCTTTCTCTGCAGGCGAAGATCAATAGCTCCCATGATGCCGGAAATGAGGGCGGCATCCCCGGCATTGCGGCCACCGGCAGAGCCCAAGAGACAAACAGAATTAATCATATAATTTATTAACCTCGCCAAGCAAAACTCGGCACATTCAGGAAAAAGCTGGATTTCTGTCCATATCTCTATCAATAGACTGAAAAGACTGTTTTATTTATAATTGCCCCTCGCAAGGGCCATAAAATTTAAATCATTCTGACAGAGTTGGCAATCTCTCAATTTCATGATTTCGGAAAAACCAGCAGTATCAAGCCTGCTCTTTTCTGTCCTCTAACCACGAGACCATTTCATCCGCAAGGGCGCGCTGGACCTACGGCAAACAAGGAAAAGGCTTGACATGGATCACCGTTTTGGCTATGAGATTGTGCTTTAGCGTCCCCCTTTCGATTATTCATGACATACACGACTTACGCCAATATAGCGCGACCTGCCTCCTCAGACAGCATCGCGCATCACACCGCCCTTGTCTCCGATTTAGACCCGGATTAAACACCACCATGCCTGTACCTCAGCCACTCGCCCTAGATAACGCCGCAGTTGACAGCCATGTTCATTTGCATGACATCGCAGACCTGCAGGGACTGCTGGACTCCGCCCTTCAGGCGTTCAAACAGTCCGTCAAGGGGCATGGAGCAGCCTGGCCATTTGTCGGTATAATGATCCTGACAGAACCGCAATCTTGCTCCACCTTCTCTCTGCTCCAGCAGCGCCTCAGGCAGGAGAGTGCTGCACCCACCACACCCTGGAAGCTGTTCGCCACAGCAGAAACCATTTCCCTAAGAGCGACTCATGATCAGGGCGACACGCTCCTGCTGCTCTCCGGGCAGCAGATCGTTACCCGGGAAAACATCGAGGTCCTTTCCCTTCTGGCACCGCCAGATGTCCCCGACGGACTGAGTCTGGCCGAGACCGTCCAAAGGGTTCTGACAATTGGCGGTCTACCCGTACTGCCCTGGGGGGTCGGCAAGTGGCTGGGGAAGAGAGGAGCGATTGTCAGCAAATTCCTCGCAGAAACCGTTGCTCAGCCACTCTTCCTCGGAGATAATGGCAGCCGCCCAGCCTTTTGGCGATCAATCCCGCAGCTTCAACAGGCGCAGAAGGCT
This sequence comes from Desulfoprunum sp., assembly GCA_030696435.1. Lineage (GTDB taxonomy): Bacteria > Desulfobacterota > Desulfobulbia > Desulfobulbales > Desulfocapsaceae > Desulfoprunum. Next base: position 9,774 of record JAUYSF010000252.1, read on the forward strand.
GGAATTCCGATCCTCCGTGGTTCAGATCCGCTGCGCTGCAGTTACCGTAGAAGGGGGCCCGGCAGTTTCGGCAATCTTCTGACCTGCCACATCGACATGCAACATCCGGGGAAATCACTCCGGGAGGCCTTGACAGACAGGCATTTTTTACCAATTGACTTTGGTGAGCTCGAAAAGCCCTGGCATTTTCTCAAAGACCAGATCACCCTCCGGATTAGCTGATCCATTACTATATCAACCGTTATTTAATTATGAAAAGAGACATCTCGCAGCTCAGAAACCATCCTTTTGAGGCCATCGTCATAGGCGGAGGCATCCACGGTGCCAGCATTTTTTATCAGCTCGCGGCCGGCGGTCTACAGGTCGCCCTCATCGAAAAAGACGATTTCGGCAGCGGCACCTCGGCCAACTGCCTGAAAATCCTGCACAGCGGTCTACGCTATCTGCAGCATCTCAACCTCAAGCGCATCAGGGAATCCATCCGCTCCCGTAAATATTTTATGCAGATGGCCCCGCACCTCCTTCGACCAATGCCCTGTATCATGCCGACCTATGGTCTTGGCATCGAGGGTAAACCGGTGATGGCGATAGCCCTGGCGCTTTTCGATATCATCAGCTGTGACCGTAACCAGGGCGCCCCTGCCGGGAACAGGGTCGGCCACGGCAGGATACTCTCCCGCCAGGAATGTCTCGATATCGGGCCGGGCATTAAGCCCGAGGGGCTGACTGGGGCCGCTCTCTGGTACGATGACATTATCATAAATACCGAGCGCATGACCCTCGCCTTTATCAAAGAGGCCATGCGCCACAATGCCGCCTGCGCCAACTATCTGAAGGCGGACAAGATCGTCATCACGAACAAGCAGGTCAAAGGAGTACAGGTCACCGATCAACAGAACGGCGAGACCTTTGTTGTCCAATCACCCCTGGTCATCAACGCCGCCGGACCATGGTTGGAAGAACTTCAGAGAAAATCCTTGCAGTTTCCGACCACAGAGGACCTGGCCAAAGGTGTCAATATCGTGGTTGACAAGGCCCTTTTTCCCGGCTACGGGGTGGGGCTTGCCGGCACCAGCGACTATGTCGATCAGGACGCCGCCCTCAAACGCAGCAAGCGACTGTTCTTTTTCGCCCCTTGGCAGGACAAGACCATCATCGGTACCACATACAAGTACACCGCCAATCAAGACGCCGATCGGACGGTTACGGGCGACGATATCGACGATCTCCTCAAAGAGGTGAACGCCATCTATCCACCAGCCGAGCTCACGCGGAAGGATGTAATCTTCAGCCACACCGGACTGGTACCGGCGCACCGGCCACAGACCCAGGATCGCGGCAAGGCAGCCCCCCAAGTGGTCAAACATTCGCAGGTCATCGACCATGAGCAGCAGGATGGAGTGCGTGGTCTTATGACCATCGAGGGCGTGAAATATACCACCGCTCCGGCCATTGCCCATGACGTCGAACAGCTGCTGATCGCTAAGAATATCATCTCAAAAGACAAAAGAACCGGTAGACACTGCCCGGCGGCGGTCTGCCATCCCCATTCTTTTACAGATCAGGGACTGATCGACACCTACGGAAAGCGCTTCCCGCATATCGAAAAGGCCTATGGCCCCGACTGCATTGAGATCTTCAGGATCATGGCGGAGGATGAAGCGGCAACAGGCTACCTGCGGGTCTCACCGCCCCTGCTCCGGGCCGAAGTCATCCATATCGTGCGTGCGGAAATGGCCATGAAGCTGGCCGATGTCGTTCTCCGCCGGACGGACTGCGGTACGACAGGCTGCCCGACACGCCAAGAGTTGCAGGAGATAGCTGGGATCATGGCTAACGAGCGGGGCTGGGATGCAGCAGCCATTGACCGAGAGGTTGACGGTGTATTAAGCCACTATCGCAACATTCTCGGCATTGACGCCTGAATACGCCAAATCATGCAGCTACAAGCTGGAACTAAACTCAACAGGCCCACCTTTATGCATGAAACGGATGGGCCTTGTTGAATCGTGTTTTCTGAAATTATCTGATCGAGATTACCGGGCATTCGGCCTTTAGAATGACATACTGCGCGGTTGAGCTGAAAAGGATTTTTCCGACCTTTGACCGGCTTTTCACAGCAATAATAATCTCATCAATGCCGTTTTCGTTGGCAAACAGAACAATATCCTCACCGGGACTACGCCCCCTGATAAGGAGATGAACATCATTCTTCACTCCCTGGCCATCAAGATATTGTTTTGCGTTCTCAAGGTTTTCTTCAGCCTCTGTAATCTTCTCTTTCTCCGTCTTTTCTCCTCCAACCATAGAAGTGACGACGTGCACCTCACCATCAAAGGCCTTCGCCTGCTTGATCGCCTGCTCCAACAAATCCTGTCCGACGTTATTTCCCCGATAGCCAACAAGTATCTTCATAAACCCAGCCTCCCTTGTATTTTAATTACCACAAACAACTGGACATCTTTTTTCATAACAAGACAGTACCTACATCTTTCCGTATCTGTCAAGAACAAGAACCCGTGAGAATAAAGTAGGGACACTCCCCATATTAATGGATAAATATGGGGAGTGTCCCTACTTTATATCAAAACTTGACCTGGTATTCTGGATGCATACAGTATAGCTATCTTGTTCATCAGGTTCTTTACAGCCACTAATAACAGAGAAACATCAGATTCCGTTTCGATATGGAGGAACAGGTATGGTCGGCAAAATCACAGCAGTTCGGGCGATGGAGATACTCGATTCCCGTGGCAACCCTACAGTGCGCGTCTTTGTCGAATTGAGCGACGGGACAGCTGTTTCGTCCTCCGTTCCCTCCGGGGCCAGCACAGGGGAAAACGAGGCCATCGAGTTGCGCGATGGTGACAGTAGCCGCTATTTAGGCAAAGGAGTGCTCAAAGCGGTAGCCAACGTCAACGACCTCATCGGCCCGCAACTGCTCGGCAGGTCCGCGGACGATCAGGTCGGCATCGATCGATTGATGATCGATGCCGACGGCACTGCCAATAAATCAAGCCTTGGCGCCAATGCCATCCTCGGGGTCTCCATGGCAGTGGCCCGAGCTGCCGCCTCCTCCCTGCACGTCCCCCTCTACCGTTATCTCGGGGGTACCACCACCCGCCGCATCCCAGTGCCGGCCATGAACATCATCAACGGCGGAGCACACGCTGACAACAGCGTTGATATCCAGGAGTTCATGGCAGTCCCTCTCGGCGCTCCGACCTTTGCCGAAGGTTTACGTTCTGTGGCCGAGACCTTTCACATCCTGAAAAAGATCCTTAAATCCCGAGGCCTTTCAACCGGGATCGGTGACGAAGGTGGTTTTGCCCCCAACCTGAAAAGCAACGAAGATGCCATTGAGACCATCATCCAGGCCATCGAACAGGCCGGCTATCGGCCAGGCATCGATATCGCCATCTCACTCGACAGTGCCGCCAGTTCATTTTCGACCGACCTTACCAGCAGCTACGACATGAAACGCTCAGGTTCAGGTCCCATGAAATCTGCCGACCTTATCGCCCTCGGAGAAGAGTGGGTACGGAAATACCCGATCGTCACCTGGGAAGATCCGCTGGCCGAAAACGACTGGGAGGGCTTCAGGCTTTTCACCGAAAAACTTGGAGACCGGATCGATGTCGTTGGAGATGACATCTTCGTCACCAACACCCACTATATTGAACGGGGCATCAAGGAGAAGACCGCCAACTCCGTGCTCATCAAGCTGAACCAGATCGGTACCGTCACCGAGAGCATCGATGCCGTGCGGATGTGCCGCGATGCCGGTTGGCGCTATTTCATCTCACACCGCTCCGGCGAGACCGAGGATACCTTCCTTGCTGATTTTGCTGTGGCCATGGATGGTGGCCAGCTCAAGACGGGCTCGGCCAGCAGAAGCGAGCGCATCGCCAAATACAACCGGCTGCTTGAGATCGAACAAGAACTCGGCAATTCGGCCCTGTATTACTGGCGATAAAGCCTTGCATCGGACTCCGGACATGGACGATCCACATGGAGACACAAAGGAGAAGAAAAAGCGTGATGGCCATTGACTTCAGCCCCACCAGGAACAACCAGTAGAGAGCGTCGCGAGTCAATTTCGCCATAGAGCAAAAAAATATAATGTCCGGAGAGAGTCATGATCCCTACCGAAAATCATAAAGAAAAACCAAACCCTGAACGGGTTGCAGTTCTGCGCTCCCTGCCGTTTGAGGTCAAGGAAAAGATCACTGGCGAGGAGGCTGCCGCCTTCATGTACGGCAA
>JAUYSF010000291.1 GCA_030696435.1 Desulfoprunum sp.
GCACTGCTACAACACCCTGGCAAAAGACTATCGGGATCTCGGCTTTACGGTTGAAATCGAATCCTATGTGGTCTTTCTCGAAGGCCTGCTGCGAGATGGCCGCCTCAAGGTGCGGGCCGAGGGGCTTTCCTGCACCTATCACGATTCGTGCTATATGGGGCGCCATAATGATATATATGAGGCACCTCGTGCCCTCATCCGGGCCGCCGGCGGCAGTCTGGTCGAGATGGAGAGGAACAGGGCTGAGGCCTTTTGTTGCAGCGCTGGTGGCGGACGCATCATGGCCGACGAGAATATCGGCGAGCGGATAAGTGTCAAACGGGTGCAGATGGCCCACGCGACCGGGGCCGAGGTTCTGCTCTCCAACTGTCCTTTCTGTCTGACCATGTTTGAGGACGGGGTCAAGGGTGCCGAAGTGGAAGAGAATCTGAAACCCAGAGATATCGCCGAGATACTGGCCGAGAGGCTTATGTAGTGAAATTGCCCCATCGACTCCGCTCCCTGAGCGGAGTCGATGGGGCAGCAAATTTGCAGACCCTGCCCTGTGATTCCACGGGCACCGGACGGGGATTCGATACTATAAACACGAGACTCTACCACGAAGAACTGGAGGAAGAAAATGAAGATTCTGGTTTGTATAAAGCAGGTTCCGGATATGGAATCGAAGTTTAAGATTGCGGCGGGCGGAACATGGTATGACCCTGCCGATCTCGCCTGGCGGATGAATGAGTATGACGAATACGCCGTCGAGCAGGCTGTACAGCTCAAGGAACAGGTCAAGGAGGCCGATTTGACGGTGCTCTGTATCGGCTCCGAGCGGGTCAAGGAGACCATGAAGAAGGCCCTGGCCATGGGGTGTGATCGGGGTGCCCATGTGGCCGACGATAATGCCGCCGGCAAAGAGCCCTTCGAAATAGCCGGCATCATTGCCGAATACGCCCGAGACAAGCAGTTTGATCTGATATTTACCGGCATGCAGTCCCAGGATCGCGGTAGCGCCCAGGTCGGTGTCCTGGTGGCCGAGATGCTGTCTCTGCCGTGTATCACGACAATTGTCCATTTTGCCTACGCCGATGGCCGGATCGAGGTCAAGCGTGAGCTCGAAGGCGGCATGAAGGCCCTGATTAAGGCCAAAACCCCGACTCTTGTTACCTGCCAGCTCGGGCTCAACACCCCACGCTATCCGACCTTGCCCAATATCATGAAGGCCAAGAAAAAAGAGCTCGTCTCGATTCCCGTGCAGGATCTGCTCAAGGTTGAAGCCCGCCAAGAGACCGCTAAGATGTATTTCCCGGAAAAGAAAGGTGGTGGTCTGGTCCTTGAGGGTGATGTTGGACAGCTGGCAGACAGACTCATTCAGATTCTCAAAGAGAAAACCGGCGTACTGGCCTAGGAGGGTGCGATGAAGATAGTATTAGTAGCGGAATATAGGGACGGAAAACTGCTCGGCAGTGTCAATGAACTCATAGCCTTCGCCGGTAAGATGGCGGCGGATAGCGTCATGTTTTTGGTGGGTAGTGAAAGTGCGTTGCCCGCCTATGAGGGTAAACTCTACCTGGGGGATGTCGGCGTCTGCGGCGAATTCAACCCGGAGGTGCATAAGGCGCTTCTCTTGGATGTCATTGCCAGAGAACAACCCGATATGATCGTCTTTAGCCATTCTTCCTACGGCTGGGATCTGGCCCCCAGGGTGGCCTATGCCCTCAAGGCAGCCCAGGTCTCCGAACTGGTGGACGTCGTCGATGGCGCACTGGTTGTACCGGTCTGCAACGGCAAGCTCAGACGCAATGTGCAGGTGAAGACAGGTAAGACGGTGGTGACCCTTCAGGCCGGGGCCTTTGGCCTTGCCGAGGCTCCGACGGGCACCCCTGCAGTTGAAAAGATAACTACTGTTTCTGCCGGCCGGCTGGAATTCGGCGGCTATGAGGCTGCCGAACAGGGTGGTGTCGATCTGACCAAGGCAGAGGTCATTGTCAGCGCCGGCCGCGGCGTCGGCAAACCGGAGAATGTCGCGATGATCGCAGCTCTCGCCAAGGCCCTCAAGGGTGAATACGGCGCAAGTCGACCAGTGGTAGATTCGGGCTGGGCCGAGCATAAACGCCAGGTTGGTACCACCGGCCAGTCCGTCGCGCCAAAGCTCTATGTCGCCTGCGGTATCTCCGGGGCTATCCAACATCTGGCCGGCATGAAGAAATCGGAGTTTATCGTGGCCATCAATACCGACAAGGATGCGCCCATCGGTGAGGTGGCCGATGTGCTGGTCGTGGCCGATCTCAAGCAGTTCGTTCCCCTTCTCACTGAAAAAATCCAGGCCCTTTAGGTCGATCAGAGAGGATTCCATGTTAGAAGAACTATTCGATAAATTGCCGGAATCGTTCATCGCCGGCACAGTCACAGCGCCGATGAGCTACTATTTCTCACTCGGAGATCTGAAAAAGACGGTCAGGATTTCCGGCGATACCTGTATTGTTGAAACCGGCCGGACACTTGAAAATGCCGACTGCGTCTGTAAAACCACCCCGGAATTCTTCCTGAGAATCTGGCATGAGGGCTATCGTCCGGGCATGAAAGACTTTCTTTCCGGAACGATAAAATCAAACAATCCAGGAGCCCTGCAGGGATTTCTCCGCTGCTTTGGCAAGAATACCTGAGGAAACAGGCTGGGGATTGGTCCGGCGTTGAGCTGCGATCAGTTCGTTGGCTGAGTTAACCGAGATGAGAAGAGGTGAGAGGATATGAAGTACCTGACGGAAATTAAGGTCCGGGGCTATCACGCTGATTTTTATGGTCATGTCAATAACGCGAGATACCTCGAATTCTTTGAAGAAGATCGCTGGGCCCAGCTGGAATCGACCCTGGACCTGCAGGAATGGGCGACCAAGGGGCTGGTTTTCCTGGTGGTCAATATCAATGTCAACTACCGCAGGGCGGTGGGAGTCGGCGAGACGATTTTGGTTTCGACCCGGTTGGAGAAGGTCGGCAACAAAAGTGCGGTCCTCCTGCAGGAGATTGTCATGAAAGAATCAAAGGAGATTGCGGCCGATGCCCGGATTACCTTTGTGGTGACTGATAAAAGTGGCCGAGCCGCTATCTTCGAGGGTGATATCCTCAAAGAAATTGAAAATCTCGGGAAATCAGAATAGAGATTATAAAAACTAGAGAAATGCACCCTGTGGAGATGCTTTTAACGTTTTAAATCCGCATGTTATATGAAGGGAGATAGAACATGGTGTCATCCGGCAACATTTATGGTTGACATGCAAGCTGTCTCTATATTACACAAACGTAAAGGTAAACTTCACGGGATTCATTTTTGTACGTGTTTTGACTACAAGTGCTGTTGATGTTGTATTCCATTTCCAAATCAAAATGAGAACGCGAAGGCAAGCGCGCAGCGACGAGACAGTACATCTCCGTACGGCGAGGAGTCGCACAGCGTAGCCGACAAAGTTAACGCTTGATTTGGCATTGGAATACGTGCTTTCTACGCAGGAGGAGTAATGCTGTAGAAAATTTGAGGCTGTCTGTTGGCTGTTGCAGCAGATGACAAGATGAACACGACCGAGGGGAGAGAAGAATGAAAAAAACGATTTCGACACTGGCGCTGGTTTCATTATTTGCCGCAACTTCTGCCTTTGCATCCGGTTATCGTATTCCGGAGCAATCAGTGGATTCAACAGCGAAAGCTGGAGCAAATGTGGCGTCCGCCACCAGGGCGGATGCCGCCTATTACAACCCGGCAAACATGTCATGGTTGGATAACACCTGGAATGTTGAGGGCGATCTCACCTATATCCACCTGACGCCTGTTACCTATGACGACTATCGCTCATCTTTGTTTGACAGTGAATCGGAGGATGAAAACTTCCTCCTGCCCACCGGCTTTCTTGTCTCTCCGTTCTACGGTGATGTCCGGTTCGGTCTGGCGATCACTGCGCCCTACGGCCTGGCCAAACGCTGGCAGGACCGCTATCCCAGGGCAACTGCCGAGGAATTTTCCCTTCAGGTCGTAGAATTTAATCCGACTGCTTCCTATAAAATCAGTGACATGGTCTCTATTGCAGCCGGCCCTCGGATGCTTTATAGCAAAGCCACGGTCATAAGTGATGCCAGATATGTGGGAACGCCTGTCGCCCGGGATATGGACGGAGACACCGTGGAATGGGGCTACAATGCAGCTCTTTCGGTGAAGCCTTCCAAGGATCTGAATTTCTCCGCCACCTACCGCTCCAATGTTGACCTTGATTTTGAGGGCGATGTTGACCTGTTTATCGGTCGGGCCCTGCCGACCCGTGATGGGTTTGTTTCAATTCCGGCACCTGCGGTATTCACCCTGGCCGCTGCCTTTAAACCCATTGAAGCCCTGACGGTTGAGTTGTCCTGGGATAGGACATTCTGGTCTGAATACGATAATCTTGATTTCGATTTCAAACCGGCGGTCGGTTTCGCCCCGTTTGAGGCCGCTATAACCAAAGACTGGGATGACAGCAGTGCCTACCGAATTGGTCTCAGCTATCAGCTCAATGAGGTTTTGACCTTGCTGGGCGGTTTTGCCTACGATGAAACCCCGGTTCCAGATGAGACCATCGGTTTTGAACTGCCTGATTCTGATGCCTTTCTCTACTCAGTAGGAGTCCAGTACAAAGTCAATGAGAAGATGGAGATCGGTGTTGCCATGCTCTATGACTACAAGAAGACCCGTGAAGTGACTGTCAGCCCGACCAGTACAGTTTATGGCGAGTTCACCGACTCTTCGGCCATACTTCTGACGGCAGGTATCAATTACAAATTCTGATTCCTTGCCATGTGAGAACAAAAACCCTTGCTGCCTTGGTGCAGCAGGGGTTTTTTTGTTTTCCCCGGTTGTACAACCCGGATTTACAGGCCGCGCATATACTCGGGTTTGAGACTGATTTTACCCTGCAGGGCAGAATCGATAAGAAGCAGGGTGGCGGCCTTGTCGCCTGGCAGTCTGGCCCTGATCGGCAGGTAATTTGAGGCGTGGTTGGCATGGAAATAGCCATCCGTCAGCACTGTTTCGGCGAGCATGAGCCGGAGTTCAGAAAGCACCTCGACGGGACGCAGCAACTGGAAATCACCGGCTATCCAGGCCGTGTGAAGAGGGGTTCCCGGCGTAAGCATCAGGCTGAGAGCACCGACAAACTCCGGATCGATCTCCGTCAGCACCCGACCGGTCTCTCTGGCGTGAATGGTCGAGCGTTGCTTACCGGCGATACCAAGCAGGACGGTAATCGACAGCTTGATACCGGCGGCACGGATCTTTCTGCCCATCTCGATCATGCGCTCCGGATCTGCCCCTTTGTTGATATCTTTCAGGGTGACCGCATCGCCTGATTCAAGGCCCATGTAAGCGATGGCGAGGCCGAGTTCTCGGAGTTCTTGCAACTGGTCAGGGCTCTTTCGATCAATGCTCTTTGTGTTGGCATAGGCTCCGACCCGGTTCACCCAAGGCAGCTTTTTTCTGATACTGTGCAGGATGCCGACCAGCCGTTCCTGAGGGATGATCAGGGCATCCCCGTCGCAGAGAAAGAGCCGGTTCTGGCGGCGGCAGTGGTTGGCCGCAAACTCGATGTCGGCCTTGAGGGTTACATCATCTTTTATCGAAAAACGCGTGCCTTTGTACATCCCGCAGAAGGTGCATTTGTTGTGCGAGCAACCAGTCGTCACCTGCAGCAGGATAGAATCCGCCTCACTTGGCGGTCTGAAAATAGTCCCCTGATAATGCATTATGTCCGCTCCTGATTTTCGTTCATGAATTCAATGGAGATTTCCTCACCCATGCTTACCACACAATCACCTTTTCCTCATCTGTTTCGGCCACTCAATCTGGGCTTCATTACTCTGAAAAACAGGATCCTCATGGGCTCGATGCACACTGGCCTCGAAGAAGAACGCGACGGTTTCAGGCGCATGGCGGTCTATTATGCCCTGCGGGCAGAAGGAGGCGTCGGTCTGATCGTCACGGGTGGGGTCGCCCCCAACAGATCAGGCTGGGTCGCACCCTTCTCCCTGCGCCTGGCCAGCCCTTCCGGAGTGCAGGGCCATCAGCTGGTGACCGAGGCAGTCCATGACAAAGGTGGTGCAATCTGTATGCAGATTCTCCATGCCGGGCGCTATGGCTATCATCCCTTATGTGTCGCACCGTCCCGGCTCAAGGCCCCGATCAACCGCTTCAGACCGAGAGAACTGAGCGCGCGTGGGATTCACAGTACAATTGCCGACTTTGTCAAAAGCGCTGTTCTCGCCGGGGACGCCGGTTATGATGGGGTCGAGGTAATGGGTTCGGAGGGCTATCTGATCAATGAATTCATTGCCCGAAAAACTAACAAGCGGACCGATGAATGGGGTGGCAGCTTTGCCAATCGGATCCGTTTCCCGCTTGCCATCGTGCGGGGGATTCGCGAAGCCCTCGGCGAGAAATTCATTATCATCTACCGTTTATCGATGCTCGATCTGGTCGATGACGGCAGTTCCTGGGAAGAGATCGTCGAGCTGGCCGGACAAATTGAACAGGCGGGGGCAACGATCATCAATACCGGCATCGGCTGGCACGAATCACGAATCCCGACCATTGCTACCCTGGTGCCGAGGGCCGGTTTTGCCTGGGTGACCAAACGTCTGATGGGCAGCGTTACGATTCCTCTGGTCACCAGCAACCGGATCAATATGCCGGAAGTGGCGGAAGCAGTGCTGGCTGAGGGCTGTGCCGATATGGTGAGCATGGCCCGGCCCTTTCTGGCCGATCCCTTTTGGGTCAAAAAGGCAGAAGAAGGGCGGCAGGACGAGATCAATACCTGTATCGCCTGCAATCAGGCCTGCCTCGACCATATCTTTGCGCGTATGACGGCATCCTGTCTGGTCAATCCCAGGGCCTGCCATGAGACGATCAGGCCCTTTACCCAGACCGGCAGCCGGAAAAGGATTGCCGTAGTCGGGGCCGGACCGGCAGGCCTGGCCTGCGCCGTCATGGCCGCCACCCGCGGTCACGAGGTGACTCTCTTTGAATCCTCAGCAGAAATCGGCGGGCAGTTCCGGCTGGCCAGAGAGATTCCTGGTAAGGAGGAGTTCCGGGAGACCCTCAGGTATTACCGGCGGCAGATCGAGCTGCTGCAGATCGTGCTGAAAATGCCCTGGTCGGCCTCGATGGTTGATCTGCAGGGCTATGATGAGGTTGTCCTGGCGACCGGCGTCAAGCCGAGAATGATCACGATACCGGGTTCGGATCTGTCCCATGTCCTCAACTATGTCGAGGTGTTGTCCGGCAAAAAGCAGGTTGATCGGCGGGTCGCCATTATCGGGGCCGGCGGTATCGGCTTTGATATGGCCACCTTCCTGCTCGCCAAGGATTCGGCACAGCACGACTGGCAGCACTTTATGGCCGAATGGGGGGTGGATAGCCTTTTCACTCAAGCCGGAGGGCTGAAAAAGCAGGAGCTCTTGCCGCCTGCCCGCGAAATCCATCTGCTGCAGCGCAAGGCGACGAGACCCGGCGCTGGATTGGGCAAGACCACTGGCTGGATCCATCGCTCGGTGCTCAAAAAGAACGGGGTCAGGTTCTGGAATGACCTGGAATATCTGGGAATCGACGCGGAGGGGCTGAGGATCAGGCAGGCCGGTGAGGATATACTGCTGGCGGTCGATAATGTGGTGATCTGCGCCGGTCAGGTCTCAGAGCTCAGGCTGGCGGCAGAACTCGAAGCCGCCTGCATCAGCTATCATATCATCGGCGGGGCGCTGGAGGCCGGGGAACTCGACGCCGAGCGGGCCATCCTCCAGGGGGTGGAGCTGGCCGACAGGTTGTGAGGGGCGTTCGATTCAATTGCTCTCGTTTGGGAAGAGCTAGCCAACGCAAAAAAAAGGACAGATTCTGCAATTACAACTCCACCAGATAAAACTGTTCAATCCCCAATTTCGACGAATAATCGAAATCGAAATCGGGATCGAAATCGCTCACTGCAACGAGAAGACGGCGGAGGGGAAAAGTTCTAGCGTTCGGAAAAAATTCCAAGCAAGATGAAAATGCCGGAAACAGCAAAGGTTCGATAGCGATAGAGATGGCGATTTCGATAC
>JAUYSF010000300.1 GCA_030696435.1 Desulfoprunum sp.
TTGGTCTGACCATACTCGGTAACCAGATCAAGAGAGGGGTAATCCGCGGCCCTGGCCATCTCCGCTGCTGCTGCCGCCTCGGCGATTTTCGTCTCAACGATATGGCTGTCGGGATTTCGGGCAAGGGCGAATACTACTGCCTGTTCAGCGGTCCAGGCAGCAGGTGGAGCAGGTAGACAGTTCTTAACCTGTTCCGCCAGGACTGGAAGAGCATAACAGCCGCTGAGAAATGTTGTACAGACGAAAAGCCTGATATATAACCTCATGATAACATCCCGAATTATAAAGACCAAAATAGAGTTATGGAGTAATTTAATTAAATGATTAATTAGTTTACGACTTTCCTACGCACTTGTCAAAGTAAAAGAGTGAAAAGTCATAGGAATAGATATTGAGGAGGGAAATACAGCTCTCTTTAGGGGGCCTTGAATAATTCAAATTTCCGTTCAAAAGCAAGAACCGATGTTGGTTTTAATGAAAAAAGGTCATACATCGGCGATACATCCTTCTTATGTCCCAATTGTGCTTGTGGTGCCTATTCCGGTGAAAACGGCCAGTCGAACTGACGTGAAAGCGGCCACCGTTCCGCTGGGAAAGCGGCCACCGTTCCGGCGGGAAAAAGGCCAGTGCGAGAGAGAGCCTCGGGGGGATTTTTATACTGTCACAGTTTCGGCCTTTTGGTCAAGCATTGATCGTTTTCGTCGCATTGATTCTCCTTTGAGTTCAAGTTTATAGGAATTGTGTACCAGTCTGTCCATTATGGCGTCGGCCAGGGTCGGGTCCTCCATGGCATTGTGCCAGGCTTTCACCGGCAGTTGACTGGTTACGATGGTTGCCTTGCGGTCATATCGTTCCTCAACGATCTCCAGGATCTGCCGTTGCTCGATTGTCGTCAGGGGAGAGATGAGGAGATCATCGAGGATCAACACTTCGCATTTGATGATCGGGCCGATGAGCTTGTTGTAACGACCGTCCTGACTCGAAACGGCGATCTCCTGCAGAAGTCGCGGCACTCTTTGGTAGAGAGTCGTATAGCCATCCCGGCAGGCTTTTTGGGCCAGGGCGCAGGCCAGGTAACTCTTACCGGCGCCAGTCGGTCCGGTCACCAGAATATTGTGATGGCTTTGCACCCACTGATTCAAGGCAAGTGACATCACGGTCGAACGGTCCAGACCGCGGCCCGACTTGAAGTCGAGATCCTCAAGAGAAGCGGACAGTCGCAGTTTGGCATTCTTGAGCCTGCTTTGCATCCTTCGGTTTTCCTGATCTGTCATCTGATAATCGACGATCAGGCCGAAGCGCTCTTCAAAGGAGAGCTGGGTTATGTCCGGGCATTGCATCTGGTCGGCAAAGGCCCGGGCCATGGCGGTGAGTTTCATCGAGTTCAGCTTGTCAATGGTTGGTTGTGTCAGCATGGTGTTTCCTTTCATCGTTGTAGTAATCGGTGCCCCTGATATTCTCATGGGCAACGGGGAGCAGGTTCATTTGCCTGGGGAGTGATTGCTGGTCCAGGTTGTTTTCCAGGATCGATTTGATGCTTTTATAGGTGATCCCTTTAATGGTGAGAGCCCGTTCACAGGCCGCTTCCAGTCGTTCTTTGGAATAGCGCTTGGCCAGGGAAATAATCCCCATGCAGGAGCGGAAGCCATGCTCGGGATACACCTTGCGCGACAGGATGTTCTCCACCACCTGCGCCGTGGCCGTGCCGGTCTGGGCCGCCCACGAGATAATCCGTTGCGGCGTCCAGGCGGCGAACTCCCGATGGGCCTTTGGCATATGCTCCGATGTCGTGGTGTGTCTTCCTTTGATAAATGACCGGGCATGGGAGGCAATCCGGTTTCCCTTCGAAAAACACTCGACGGTCGTCTCAGTGTAGCGGATATCCACCTGCTCTTTCACCAGGCGATGGGGAACGCTGTAGAAATGGCCTTCCAGTTCGACGTGGTAATCGATGTGCACCCTGGCCTTCTTCCATTGGGCATAGTGGTAAGGAGTTGCCGGCAAAGCCAGCATGGCGGGTAAATCAAGCTCCGCGAACCTGCTTTGTCTGCAGCCGGGCAGGTTTCTGAAAGGGCGGTTGTTCAGGAGTACAAGACGTTCCCGGATAGCGGCATTGGCTGCAGCCAAACTGAAGAAGGTCCGATTCCGAAGGCTCGCCAGGATGAAGCGCTGGGCAATCAGTACGCCGCCTTCAACCTTGGCTTTATCTTTGGGGTGACGGACACGGGCTGGGACGATAGCGGTGCCGTAATGATCGGCAAGCTCTGTATAGGTGGGATTTACCTCAGGTTCATAGCGACAAGTCTTGCTAATCGCCGAGAGCAGGTTGTCGGGAACTATGCAATGGGGGACTGCGCCAAAAAAAGCAAAGGCCCGGACATGGGAGCCGGTCCAGTCGGCAAGCGACTGCGTCCAGGTGGCCTCGGCATAGGTCTGGTTGCTGCTGCCCATGACACCCACGAACAGCTGGGCTTCTCGGATCTCACCGGTTTGGCTGTCAACGATCGGCACGGTCTGACCGCTGTAGTCGACGAAGAATTTCTCTCCGGCTCGGTGCTCCTGGCGCATGGACCGATCGAGCTTCTTTCGCCATTGCCGGTACAGCTCGCAGAATTGGCTGTATTGGTAGCCGGCGGGTTCTCCTTCTTTGTACTCCTGCCACAAGAGCATGAGGGTAAGTTTCTTGTGCTTGGCAAGTTCATCATGCAGGGACTGCCAGTCGGGCAGGGGCAGCTTGCGGGTAGGTGGACTGAGAAGTGGAGGGTATAGACGTCGCTCAAGGGCTTCGTCATCGAGATCAAAGGGTAAAGGCCAGCAAAGGCCGGTTGCGGTCGCCCGGTTGATCGTGGCATCCACGGTGCTTTTTCCGACACCGCAGGTTCTGGCTGTATCACGCCTACTCTGGCCGCAAGACCAGACAAGGCGAAGTATTTCTCGTGTTTTTCGCATGGTAACTCTTTCTCTTGGCATCGTGTTCTCCTTTTATTGAATCAAGGAGAACACGATACCTGTTGAAGTTACCCCGCGACTACACTCTCATTTTACACTGGCCGGATTGCTCCGGAATGGTGGCCGTTTTCCCAGCGGAATGCCGGCCGCTTTCCCGCCGGAACGGTGGCCGTTTTCGGCCGGAATACGCATGTGGTTCGTGATATTGGCAAAACGTGGACAGGTTAAGACGGCATTCAACTTTGATTTCTAACTCTGTCGTTTTGAAATTTTGTATGCCTTTG
>JAUYSF010000473.1 GCA_030696435.1 Desulfoprunum sp.
GCAAGGATCCGATAGCCCGCTTCATCGCCTTCTCAGCCAACGGTTGCGCGCCCGAGGTCATGGGCATCGGGCCGATCGCCGCTATTCCCGCGGCCTTGAAACTGGCCGGAATGACCCAGGATCAGATCGGGCTTATCGAACTGAATGAGGCCTTTGCGGCTCAGGCCTTGGCTGTCGTTCAGACACTCGGGATTAATCGGGATATCGTCAATGTCAACGGCGGGGCCATCGCCCTCGGTCATCCCCTGGGCTGCACCGGTGCCAAGCTGACCACGACACTGCTGCACGAGATGGGCCGACGCAAACTGCAGTACGGTCTGGTTTCGATGTGTATCGGTGGCGGTATGGGCGCTGCGGGTTTATTTGAGAGATTATAGAAAACCACTACCAATCTAGGAGCTACGAACATGGCAGAAAATATAGCAAAAGGCGGCGAATACCTGATAACTCAAGTTTCCTGCGCCGAAGTTTTCACCCCCGAGGATTTCACCGATGAGCAGCGGCAGATGGGTGAGACGACAGAGCAGTTTGTCCAGAACGAGATCCTGCCGCATATGGAAGAAATCGAAAAACAGAACTTCGGCCTGGTCGTCGAGGGGATGAAGAAGGCCGGCGATCTCGGCCTCCTGATGATGGATGCCCCCGAGGAGTACGGTGGCCTCGAACTTGACAAGGCCTCAAGCATGCTGGTCGGCGAGAAGATCTCCTATGCCGGTTCGTTTTCGGTGGCCTTCTCGGCCCACTCCGGCATCGGCACCCTGCCGCTCATCTATTACGGCACCCCGGCCCAGAAGGAAAAGTATCTGGCTAAGATCATCAGTGGCGAATGGTGTGCCGCCTACTGTCTGACCGAGCCGGGTTCGGGCAGTGATGCCCTCGGTGCCCAGGCTTCAGCTATCCTGTCCGAGGACGGCAAATACTATACCTTGAACGGCACCAAGCAGTTCATCACTAATGGCGGTTTTGCCAAGCTCTTTACCATCTTTGCCAAGATCGACAAGGAACACTTTACCGCCTTTTTGGTCGAGAAGGACTTTCCCGGTTTGGTAGTTGGGCCTGAGGAGAAGAAACTCGGCATCAAAGGCTCCTCCACCACCCAGATCATCCTCGACAACTGCAAGGTACCGGTCGAGAACCTGCTGGGTGAGATCGGCAAGGGTCACAAGATCGCCTTCAACGTCCTCAATGTTGGCCGTTTCAAACTCGGCGCAGGCGTCACCGGCGCGGCCAAAATGGCCCTTGGGGTTGGTATCAAGTACGCCAACGAGCGCACCCAGTTTAAACGCAAGATCAGCAGTTTCGGGGCGATTGCCGAAAAGATCGCCGATCTCAATGCCGATATCTTTGCCGCGGAATCCCTCGTCTATCGCCTGGCCGGACTCCTCGATAAAAAACTTGAGACGATCGAAAAGGGCATTCCCAATTATTACGAAGAATACCAGAAAGGTATCGAGGAATATGCCCCCGAATGTGGCATTGCCAAGGTCTTCTGCAGCGAGGTCCTGGCCAAGACCGTTGATGAAGTGGTGCAGATCCATGGTGGTTATGGCTTTGTCAGCGACTATCCAGCCGAGCGCTTTTACCGGGACGAGCGGATCAACCGGATCTTCGAGGGCACCAACGAGATCAACCGGCTGCTGATCCCCGGCATGATCCTGAGAAAGGCCATGAAGGGCGAACTGCCGCTGCAGGCCCATGCTATGAAGGCGTTTGAATCATTGATGACTCCGAGTTTTGAGGAAATCGACGAGAATGAGCTCTTTGCCAGGGAAAAGGCCCTGATTAAGAATCTCAAGACCATTTTTCTCATCCTCTCCGGCATCGGCGTCCAGAAATTCATGGACAAGATCGCTGACGAGCAGGAGATTCTCATGGCGGCGGCTGACATTGCCATCCAGATCTTTGCCCTTGAGAGTGCCGTGCTGCGGGCCGAGAAGATCCACGCTGCCAGCACTCCGCGCAAGCAGGAACTGCTGATGGCGGCGGTCAAGATTTTCTCCTTCAGCGCCACCGAGGCAGTGAGCACTGCGGCCAAAAAAGGGGCCTTCTATATCGAGGAAGGGGATACCCTGACCATGGTTCTTTCCGGCATCCGGCGCTTTGCCAAGTATGATGCAACCGGTTTGCTGACGGCTAAGCGAAACCTGGCCAAAGCGGCCTGTGAGGATGAAAAATACCTGTTTTAGGTAGTAAAGCAGCCCGGGCGCCGGTTACTCCTCCGTGCGCCGGGGTCCGGGCTGTCTTTTTGGAGGCATTTTTCCTTAACCGGAAACGGAGGTTATGAGACGATGACCATTACCCAGCATACCATCAATACCCCCTACATGGTTGGCCCCGTCCACTGTTACACGGCTGAACCGGCCGGGGAGCTGGTCCTCTTCGACACCGGCCCGCCGACCAAGGAAGGGCGGCAGTATCTACAGGAACGCGTCGATCTCAGCAGTCTGAAGCACGTCATCGTCACCCACTGTCATATCGACCACTACGGGCAGTCCTCCTGGCTGGAGGCAGAGACCGATGCCGCTATCTATCTGCCCTATCGCGATTGTCTCAAGGTCCTGCGGCACGATGAGCGGATGGAGGGGATGTACGATCTTCTGGCCGCAAAGGGGTTTCATGCTGACTATCTCGGTGATCTAAAGGAATCGCTCTATAGGAATGTCCTCTTTCCACCCTTTCCTCAAAAATACCTCATTGCCGAAAAGGATATCCCCGAGCATCTCGGCGTTGAAGTGCTGAGCTGTCCCGGCCATTCCCAGAGTGATCTGGTCTATGTTGTTGATGACTGTGCCATAACCGGCGATACCCTGCTGCGCGGCATTTTTCAGTCCCCCCTGCTCGATGTCGATCTTGAAACCGGCGGGCGCTTCAATAACTATCAGGCCTACTGTGCAAGCCTCATCAATCTGGCCGGGCTGCGCGACAAACGAGTTCTGCCGGGCCACCGCCACACCATTGACAGTGTCGATGTCATCGTCCTCTTCTATATCACCAAGATGCTGCAGCGTGTTGAACAACTGCGGCCCTTCAGGGGAGAGGAGAATATTGCCGAAATCATCCGACGGCTCTTTGGCGGCACCATGCAGGATGCCTTCCATATCTACCTGAAGGCCTCGGAGATCATTTTCATGATGGATTTTCTGGAAAATCCCGAGAGGCTGAGAGATTCGCTGGAAGACATCGGGCTCTTTGAGGAAGTTGCTGAACAGTTTCACCGGGCTGCCGGATGTTAAGGAGAGAAAAAATGTCAGATCCTTTGTTTCAGCCGATCCGTATCGGTGCCCTGGAGATTGCCAACCGCATTGCTATGCCGGCCATGCATCTGAACATGTGCAAAAATTTTCAGGTCACTGATCACCTGATCGATTTTTATCGGGAACGAGCGCTCGGAGGGGTTGGTCTGATCTGTGTCGGCTATGCCACGGTCGATGAATACTCGGGTTCGCCCGGCAATATCGGCTGCCATACCGATGACCACATCCCCGGTCTCTCGCAACTGGCCTTGGCCATCCGGGAAGGCGGGGCCCGGGCGGCGATACAGCTCAACCATGCCGGGCGCTATAACCCTTCGTTTTTTTTGGCTGGCAAACAGGCGGTGGCACCTTCAGCAGTGCCATCACGTCTGACCAGGGAGACCCCGAGAGAATTGGAGTCTGCGGAAATCGCCGCGATTATCGAACGCTTTGCCGAGGCCGCGGAACGGGCCAAGAAGGCGGGTTTTGATCTGGTCGAAATCCTCGCCGGCACCGGCTACCTGATCAGCTCGTTCCTCTCTCCGCTCACCAATCGGCGCAAAGATGAATACGGTGGCAGTCTCGAAAACCGGATGCGATTTGGTCTGGAGATCGTCGGTCGCGTGAAGGAACGTGTTGGCCATGATTTTCCGCTGGTAGTGCGGGTGAACGGCAACGATTTCATGGAAGGCGGTATTGGGCGAGAGGATCTGCAGACCTTTGCCGTTGCCCTGGTTGCAGCCGGAGCAGACGCCCTCTGCATCAATGTCGGCTGGCACGAGGCGGCAGTGCCGCAGATCGTCACCAAGGTTCCCCGCGGGGTCTTTGCCTATCTGGCCCGGGAGATCAGAAACAAGGTGTCTGTGCCGGTCATAGCCAGTCATCGGATCAATGATCCGGCGACAGCCCGTCATCTTCTCCGGGAAGGTTTCTGCGATATGGTGGCAATCGGCCGGGGGCTCATCGCCGATCCCCTTTTTCCTCAGAAGGCCAGAGAAGGGCGTGAAGATCTGATCGTCCACTGTGTCGGCTGCGGTCAGGGCTGTTTCGATAATATTTTCAAGATGAAGGCGGTTGAATGCCTGTGCAATCCACGGGCCGGTCACGAAAAGGATGATGTGGCGGAGCGTACGGCAGTGCCGCAGGATGTCCTGGTGGTGGGCGGCGGGGCGGCCGGGATGTACGCCGCAGTCGCGGCAGCGCAAAGGGGACACCGGCTAACGATCCATGAGCGGTCAATGCGCCTGGGCGGTCAGCTGCGCCTGGCCGGAGCGCCTCCCGGGCGGGGGGAATTCCTGATCCTTGCTGAGGATCTTGAGCGCCAGCTCGCCGAATATGGGGTGCGGGTCGTGCTCAATTCGTGTGTCGACAAAGTCTTTCTCGAACGGGAACGGCCCGATACTCTTATCCTGGCAACCGGCGGTGAGCCGATTGTGCCGAACATTGCCGGAGCCGATGCACCTCAGGTCGCCCAGGCCTGGGAGATTCTCGCCGGCAGTCGGCAGGCCGGCCGGCGGGTGGCCGTTATAGGTGGTGGGGCAGTAGGCGTGGAGACAGCCTTACTCCTGGCGGAAGAGGGGACGCTCTCCGGGGATGAACTGAAATTTCTCCTCGTCAACGGGGCCGAGTCGCCGGAGTCCCTCTATCAATTGGCAACGGCTAGCAATCGTGAAATTTTCCTCATCGAGATGACCGACAAGCTCGGAGCAAATTTCGGCAAGACCACCCGCTGGGGCATGCTGCAGGATGTCGAACGCTACGGCATTGTCCCCCGTCTGGTGGCAAAAGTCCTGGAGATAACCGATAATGGTCTGCGATTCGAGCAAGACGGGCGAATCGAAGAGCTGTTGGTCGACACCGTCGTCCTGGCGGTCGGGACCAGGGCCAGCAATCCCCTGCAGCAGGTGGCCGCAGATCTGAGCATTCCCTGTCAGGTGATCGGAGACGCAGGTACTCCGGGCACCGTATTTGAGGCCAGTCATCAGGGCTTCCGGGCCGGGAGGAGTATCCTATGAACGGCTTTGCCCTTCTGCCGAAATTGACTGTCAAGGCCAGAGGCTCGCGGTTGTGGCTATGGCTGCTGAATTTTGTCCTCGGTCGGCTGATTCCCTTCAATCGACCACACGGTTTCAGGATACTTGAGCTGGGTGAGGACTTTCTCCTGACCACGGCCCCCTATCGCCGGAAAAACCATAACCACCTGCGCGGTATCCATGCCTGCGCCATTGCCACGGTCGCTGAATTTTCAGGTGGCTATCTGCTGCTCAGTCGGCTTGACCCCCAAAAATACCGCTTGATTATGTCGAAGATCGAGGTCGATTATGTCTATCAGGCCAAAGAGGCCATTGTCTCGGAGAGCCGCCTGGAGATCGCAAGGATGAAAACGGAAATCCTTGATCCCCTTAGAGAGCAGGAATCAGTGAGCTTTCGGATAGGCAGCAGGATTGCCGACGTCTCTGGCAACCCGGTGGCCCAGGCCTACACCACCTGGCAGATCAAACGCTGGGACAGGGTACGGACGAAGATATGAATCTTACCGGCTGTTTATCCCTGATGTTTTTACGCAGAGGAGATTTCGTATGATGTTGCTGAACCCAAAAAAATATAGCCGTGAACATGCCGATAGCCGTTCGCGCGAACTCGTCGAGAAGACCATCGCTTTTTTTGAGCAGAAGGGCCTGCGCCGGATCAAAGAAGATGATCAGTCGATGGTTTGGTATGAGGATTTTCTCACCTTTATCAGAGAAGAACAGATCTTTGCCGACCTGCTCACTCCCGCCGCCTACGGCGAAGGTGCGCCAGGCAGGCGCTGGGATATGTGGCGGCTCAGCGAGTTCAACGAGGTCCTGGCCTTCTATGGGCTGTGCTACTGGTACGCCTGGCAGGTCACCATCCTCGGTCTCGGGCCGATCTGGATGGGAGACAACGAGGCTGCCAAGAAAAAGACGGCTGAACTGCTGGCGGCGGGGGGAATCTTTGCCTTTGGTCTCTCCGAAAAGACCCACGGCGCCGACCTCTATTCGAGCGAGATGACCCTCACCCCCCAGGCGGATGGCACCTTTCGGGCCAATGGCTCGAAATACTATATCGGCAACGGCAACTGCGCCGCCCTGGTCTCGACCTTTGCCAAGATCGCCGGCACGGGCGAGTATGTGTTTTTTGTCGTTGATCCGCAAGTACCGCAGTACGAGTGCGTCAAGAAGATCGATACCTCAGGCGTCCGCCAGGCCTATGTCGCGGAATACGCCCTGCATGACTATCCGATTACCGCGGTGGATATCCTCTCGCGTGGGGAGCTGGCCTGGAACTCGTCGCTCAATACCATCAATATCGGCAAATTCGAACTTGGCTGTGCCTCGATCGGCATCTGCACCCACGCCTTCTATGAGGCCCTCAACCATGCCTCGGGGCGCAACCTCTACGGCCGCTTTGTCACCGATTTCCCTCATGTGCAGCGGCTGTTCACCGAGGCCTATGCCCGCCTGACGGCCATGAAACTCTTTGCCATGCGGGCCGCCGACTATATGCGCGCCGCCTCCGACGATGACCGCCGCTATCTGCTCTTTAATCCCATAGTCAAGATGAAGGTCACCGGTCAGGGTGAGAAGGTCATCGCTCTGCTGCATGAGGTGATCGCTGCCAAGGGTTACGAGCAGGATACCTATTTCGAGATGGCCCTGCGCGATATCGGCATGCTGCCCAAGCTCGAAGGCACCGAGCATGTCAACATGGCCCTCATTATCAAATTTGTCCGCAACTATTTTTTTGAACCGTTGGACTATCCCGAGATCCCCCGGCGCAGCGAGGCCGGCGATGACAGCTACCTCTTCCATCAGAAGACCGGTGGCCTGGCTGGGATTAGCTTTCCCCACTATCGGCAGGTATATAAGGATGTCGAGGCCGCCAATGTCCTGATCTTTCTCGAACAGATCGAGTTGTTTCGCAGGCTGCTCATCGAGGCGCCCCCAACCGCCGAACAGACAAAAAATATCGATTATATGTTGGCGGCCGGCCAGCTCTTCACCCTCATCGTCTACGGCCAGCTGATTTTGGAAAATATCAAGATCTACGGGACGGATGCCGATCTTCTCGAACAGATCTGTGCCTTTCTCATCAGGGATTTTTCGGCCTTTGCCCTGCAGATGATCCTGGCCTATGAAAATACCCCGGAGCAGGAGAGTCTCTATTCCACAATGATTAAAAAACCTGGTAAGGATACCGGTGGTTTTGGCCGGGTCTGGTCCGAGCAGGTCTTCAGTCTGAGGGATCAGTACCGGATGAATGACTGATGTTTTGAAACACCGCCCGAAAGGAAAAATATGGGACACCATCTAGACGGCAAGAGCAGTATTGTGCCGCTTGTCGACAGGCTGAACAGATACCCGATAGGTCTGCCGGACAGCGAGACTCTGCGGCGGATTCTGGCCATCCTTTTCTCTGAGGAAGAGGCCTATGTCGCCTCCCGTTTTCCTCTGGAAGAGGCCACTCTGGCGGAGTTGGCCAGATCTACCGGCTGGCAGGCTGAAAGGCTGTTGCCGACCCTTGAGAAGATGGCGGATAAGGGCCTGGTGATGGATCTGCACTACAGCGGTAAGACCTACTATCTGCTGCTGCCCGGCCTTATCGGTTTCTTTGAATTTTCCTTCATGAAACAGCGGCAGGATCTGCCGATGGCAGAGCTGGCCCAGTTGATGCACGAGTATCTCTTTGAAGATCCGGAAAATAGGATGAGCAGTGAATTCTTCGGTGGCAAAACACCGCTGACCCGCTCGCTGGCCTACGAGGAACATATCCCCGTCCATTCCGCCGTCACGACCTACGAGAGCGCCCGCGAGATTATCAGAAAGGCCGGATACGGCGCAGTCGGCATGTGCTACTGTCGCCACAAAAAGCAACATCTTGATAAGAATTGCGAGAAGAAGGCGCCTACTAAAGAGATCTGCATCTCACTCGGTACGGCCGCCAGGTTCATGGTTCGCCGTGGTTTCGCCGAGGAACGTTCAGTGGATGAATTGCTTAAGGTGATTGATACGGCTCGGGATCTGCATCTGACCCATATCACCGATAATATCCGCCACAAACCGTCGTTTATCTGTAACTGTTGCTCCTGCTGCTGCGAGCTTCTCGGTGGGGTGATGCGCGGCTTTCCACATGGGATTGCCAAGAGTAATTATACCCTGTCGATAGATGCTGAGACCTGCATCGGTTGCGGATTATGCCGGAAGGCCTGCAACGTCCTGGCCCTTGAAACACTGGCGCTCGACAACGGCAAAAAAAAGAAACGGATGCAGGTCCTGCCGGATCATTGTCTGGGCTGCGGGGCCTGCATCTCGGCCTGTCCGACCGGCTCATTGTCTCTGGTGTCTGCGGTGAGGCCGCAGGTGCCGGAGAAAAAGAAGGATCTGTTTGTCCAGATCCTGAAAGAAAAAAAGCGGTTTGCCCCCTTTGTGATCAGCAGTATCAGAAAAAAAGTACGCCGAGTCCTGCATCTGGGATAGGTGACGAGGATATCAGGATCAAGCCCGAAATTATCCATACATTCAAGCTTCAGGAGAGGATATCATGACAGAGAGAACCTACAGTGCCGGCCAACCCT
>JAUYSF010000488.1 GCA_030696435.1 Desulfoprunum sp.
CCAGGCCAGAAATTCGCTTTCCACCGCGACATGATCAGCTGGCTCCTCGGTCACCAGGCCATATTTCCGGTAGATATCGGCGACCTTGAGCGTCGTTTCGCCCATCACCGAGCCCTCCAGGTACACTGAGCCGTAGGGTGCACAGGGCACCTCCGGCATGGCATTGATAAAGAGCCGGACATATTCATTTTCGAGGGCGATGGGGTCGATGTCCCGCATCTCGTTAAGTATAAGCCCAACCTCGGCCTCCGCCCCTTCCGGTACAGGAGTCGAGGCCCACTGGCCGTCAGGATAACTGAACAGCAGCGAAATAGCGTGCAGGCCGGGATGCAGGGCTGTTGTCGACATCAGGGTTTCTCCTTGACCAGGATCGGCAACCGGTCGATCGCCAGCAAAATTAGGAGCAGGGCATACGCCACGATACCGAGCAGGATCACCACCTCGACAGACGAAGGGATATAGCGGTACTGATCGATGAAGGTGCTCATTCCGGGGAAGAACCGGCCCGTGGCAATAGGCAGAGACCAGTCAGTGTGTGGCAGACCGAGCGGCGTCATGGTCATCGGGATATTGTTATAGGCCGCCGGCATGATCAGAAAACGGTGGACGAAGACTCCAGCGATGAGCAGGCCGGAACTGAAACTCAGACGCGGCATGGATCGCCGAACCGCCGGCTGCAGCAGCAACCAGGCGCCGATCAGCGGTGCTGCCACCTCAAAGATATGGGCCCAGACAAAGTGCCCCCAGGCAATCTCCATAATCCGCTGGGTCTCGCCACTGCCGTACCAGGCATGGATGACCAGATCGTTCATCATCAAAAAGAGGTGGGTACAAACCGCCATGAAGATGATCAGACCGAGAAGTCGGAAGGCCTCTTGATATTCCTCGCCGGTGCCATAGGCCAGGGCTCCGGCCAAGAGGACGACGGTGGTGCCGACGGCGATGGCGACCGAGACAAAGTCCGGGGCCATGGCCGGTGAATGCCACCAGTCCCGTGCCCCCTGGGTGGAGAAGATCCAGGCCGTGACCACATGGATGCCGATGGCAAAGAGCAGGGCCACCGGGGCCAGGCGTTTGGCCCATTTTTCAGAGAATTCCTGGACGTTGTCGACCTTGATCGAAAGCCAGGCCAATCGACCGGTCAGCTCGGGCAGCATCAGGATGTAGAGATAGGTTGCCGAGGCCAGGGCATAGAGATTGAGGACGATGACGTCCCAGACCAGCGGCGACATGAAGTTGGGGTGGAGGATCAGGTTAAGGAGGCGTTGCGGTTTACCGATGTCCGGCAGGACGATGAGCATGGCCGCGGTGACATTGGCAAAGGCGGTGAGGGCCCCGAGCTTGGCCAGCGGTTTGAGTTTTTTTACCCCGAAGAGATAGATCGACGAGGTCAGTACCAGGCCGCCGGCGGCGTTGCCGACAAAGAAGGCCAGGCCCGAGATATAGAGCCCCCAGCTGTAGGAGTTCTGCATGTTGGTGAGGATCAGACCTTCCTGCAACTGATAGATCCAGGTTGCGAAGGCAACAAGAATAACGCCGCCGCTGAGCCACATGCTCGATTTCATTTTGGCGTTCATGATCACACCTCCTTGGCCTTGGGCGGCAGATAGAAAACGGTGGGTTTGGTACCCTTTTCCGGCAACAGGGTGAAGGCGTTGCGCTGCTTGATCATCACGCTCACCTCGCTGTTCGGATCGTCGAGGTCACCGACGAAACGGGCCTTGCCGGGACAGCCACGCACACAGGCCGGCAGTTCGCCCTTATCGCGGTACTGGGCGCAGAAGGTGCACTTTTCGACGATACCCTTGGGCCGCAACGGCATATAGACCAGACGGCCCTCGTGGCGATGGTCCTCTGGATAGCCGTAATGGTATTTTTCCTGATATTCCGAGCGCACATGCGCCTTTTCCGGGTCCTCCCAATTGAACTGGCGAACCCCGTAGGGACAGGCTGACATGCAGTAACGGCAGCCGATGCAGCGCTCGTAATCGATGAGCACCGCCCCGTCTTCGGCATGGTAGGTGGCTCCGACCGGGCAGACCTTTTCGCAGGGGGCGTTCTCGCAGTGCTGGCAGTGCACCGGCAGGAAAAACTCGACACCCTTGGCCGGCGGCGTCAAATGCCGATGGCTGCCGGGAGTGAACACCCGGTTCCACCAGGTCTGCGGCGGCTGGGCGTTATGCTGTTTGCAGGCCACCATGCAGGAGCGGCAGCCGATACATTTTTCCAAATCAATTACCATGCCCATCTTCATGCGTTCATCCTCCTCACGTCCACCAGACACTCATTCCACACCGTGGTCGGCGACCACATACCGGGGACGAAATAGATTTCATGCAACGGTTTGATCCAAGGGAAGGTCAACGAATTGTAGGACTCATCCCCGAGGTAGCGGGACCACCAGCCCTCTTCAAAGATGACAGTGCTCGCGC
This sequence comes from Desulfoprunum sp., assembly GCA_030696435.1. Lineage (GTDB taxonomy): Bacteria > Desulfobacterota > Desulfobulbia > Desulfobulbales > Desulfocapsaceae > Desulfoprunum. The sequence continues at coordinate 2,433 of JAUYSF010000488.1, forward strand.
TACAACCCGGATCGAGGATGGCATAGGCGCGGGTCTTGCCGCGGTCATTGAAGATCTGCACCAGATCGCCATTGACAATACCCCGTTCCCCGGCATCGCCAGGGTTTAAAAAGACCTTGGCCTTGTTGTCCTGCAGTTCGAGGAGGATCGTGTTGTTGGAGTGGGTGGAATGAACACGGTAGAGAGAATTCTTGGTGACAAAGCGCAGTCGATACTTCTCTCTGACCGCCGGGTTGACCTTGTACTCGGTCTCGAGATAGGTTTCCTTGTGCACCGGCAACTGCTCGCCCTCGGAGAGAAACAGATCCTCGTCCTTGTAGAATTCGATCCGGCCGCTGCGCAGGAATTGACCGGTGGCCTTGATCGGCGCCGGATAGCTCGGCGGCGGGAAGGGTTTGCGGTGCTGGACCTGTTCATAGAAGGGGATCTGGCGGTTATCCGGTGCCGGTGAATGCAGTCGTACCGGGCCTTTCTGCAGCATCTCAAGGGTTATGCCGGCTGTTTCCGGGCCACCGGTTGCGAGAAGCAATTCAATGACCTTTAGGGCGGCTGCGTTCTCATCAAGTTCCGGGAAAAAATGCTTTTCATAGTCCGGATTGAGCCGCTTGGCCAGTTCGCGGAAGATCCACAACTCTGATTTACTCTCGAACAACGGTTTGATGGCCGGCTGCTGCAACTGCAGATAGGGATGGAGGATGGTGGCGGTCAGGTCATGTTTTTCGTACCAGGAAGGGGCAGGCAGCACCACATCGGACCACATGCAGCTGGTGGACATCTGGAAATCGCAGGTCAGGATGAATTCCAGCTCACCGGAAGTCGCCCGCTCCTTGAGGCGGTTGCTCATATTATGCTGGTCAAAGGGATTGCCCCAGCCACCGACCATCGCCTTGATACCGTTTTTTGGGTAGCGGGGCCCCTTGCCCTGGAGAAAATGGAGATAGGGCACCCAGTTAAGCTTGCCGCCCTCGGGAAACCACCAGCTTTTGAGGTTGAAGCGGATGCGGTATTGGCCGGCGTAGGTCGAGATACCGGCACCGCTCTTGCCGATACTGCCGAGAAGGACCGGCAGTAAGGAGAGGGCCCGACCCTTGAGATCGCCGTTGTACCACTGGTAGTTACTGGCCCCATAGATGACATGCAAAGGCGTGTTGGCGGCGGCGTCAACCGCCACCCGCTCGATCTGGGCCGGGTCGAGTCCGGTTATGGTCGCCACCGTCTTCAGATCATAGGCGACCAGGGTTTTCCTGAGAGCGGAAAAGACCGTCTCGACCTTGATGGACTGGCCATCCGCCAGGGTGACCGCAAATTCACCCTCAAGCTCAGCATGGGTCGATGCCAGGTTTTCCGGATCGAGGATACGAAAAGCATCGCCACTGCGGACTACGAAGAGCCTGCGGTAGTCCGGAATGGTGCGGGTCGTCACCTCTGCCGCCAGCGCGGGCAGATCACCTGCCAAGAGCCGCTTGCCGGTATCCTGCCGCACAAGAATCGGGAAATCGCTGAAATCCTGGAGGAATTCCGCATCGTAGAGCTTGCGATCAATGATGATTTTGGCCATGCCCAAGCCCAGCGCGGCATCGGTATCGGCCTTGATCGGCAGCCACTCGTCGGCCTTGGCGGCCGTGCTGCAGAAGTCGGGGTCGACCACCACTACCCGGCCCCTTCTTTTCGCCTCAATCAGGTGATGGGCATCGGGCAGCCGGGTCTGGATGACGTTGGAGCCGAAGATCATGGTGGTACGGGCGTTGACCCATTCCAGCGATTCCAGTTCTTCGCTCTGCACTCCGAAGGTCATCGGCCAGAACATCGGCAGATCGCCGTTCTGGTCATAGCCGTGATGCATGGTCCAGTGGGCCAGACCGGCCAGGGCCACCATCGCCCCTTTCTGGACATAGCCGGTGCCGGGGACCTGGATAGTCGTGGCAATCGCCTCCGGACCGTATTTGCCGCTGATTTCTTTGAGCTTGCCGGCGGCATAGTCGAGGGCCTCGTCCCAGCTCGCCCGGCGAAACTGGCCGCTGCCGCGAGGGCCGGTGCGGATGAGCGGGTACTTCAGCCGATCCTTGCCGTAGATCAGGTCCATCATCGACAGGCCGCGCAGACAGCCGCGGGGATTATAGGAATCCTCGGGATAGTCGGCCGCCTGGATCAGGGTGCTGATCCGGCCCTTGGTGACCCGGGCCTTGAAACCGCAGGCCCCGGTACAGTTCGGTGAGCAGGTCGAACGCACCAGAGCGTCAACCTCCGCCGCGTAGGCCTCAGAATCATCCGAAAAATGGAAAAATTTCAAACCCATGGCCAGGGCGCAACCGGTGCCGACAGCCCCCCGCAAAAAATCCCGTCTGTCAATGTGCATGGTGATCTACTCCTTAATCAACAATAGACCTGATGTTACTTAGAAGTTCGTTGGCATTGGATTCATCGGTATCGAAATCGCCATCGCTATCGAATCCTTGCTGTTTCAGGCATTTTCATCTTGCCTGGAACTTTCGCTTGGAATTTTTTCCGAAGGCTAGAGTTTTTCCCCTCCGCCGTCTCTCGTTGCAGTGAGCGACTTCGATCCCGATTTCGATTTCGATTATTCGTCGAAATTGGGGGCTGCAACCGGCAGCGACAAAGCCATGCCCATTGCCTTGTCGGCAGTGAGCATTCTGCTGTATCAGTAGGACCTCTATGTATGTTCTACTTGATATCATCTGCGTATCAATTGACCTAAGTCAAACCAAAACACGATTTTTTCTGTTTCAATGGGATTAATCCGCATTTTTGCCAGGAATCCACAGGAGAGAGGCCAATGAGTGAAGCAAACGACAGGTTCTGCAGTCCGATAGATATTTCCGAGTTGGATATCCTGGCGGCGATGAAGGATATCCAGGGCTATATCGATATCAGCCCCGGCGACTTCAAGGAGGTCTTTCAGGTGGCCTACAGCCATGCCGTGCACAGGCTCATGGATGCCCGAAAGGCCGGCGATATCATGACCAGACCGGTCCACTGTGTCGAACTGGGGATGGATCTGGTGCAAACCGCCACGTTTTTGGCAGACAAGGGGATTACCGGGGCGCCGGTCGTTGATGCCGACGGCAGGATTGCAGGCGTTGTGTCCGAGAAGGATTTTCTCGCCAGGATGGGGATCGGCACAAGCCACTCCTTCATGCAGATCATCGCCCACTGCCTGCATAACAAAGGCTGTATGGCGACCGTCCTGCGCAATCATGCCATTCAGGAAATCATGACCACGCCGGCCATAACCGCCGGGCCGGAGATCACCATCGGGGCGATTTCGGCACTGTTCATCGACCGGCAGATCAACCGTCTGCCCATTGTCGATACGGACGGCAGGCCTGTCGGCATCGTCACCCGCACGGATCTCGTGCAATCTTACTGTATCACCCGCTAGAGGCCGACTGCTATGATATCCTTTGAAAAAATGCGAGGCAACGGCCAGAGCCCACCACGGGTCAGCCTGGTTGAGGTCTTCTGGTCATGGGTCGGCAGCTTCGTGGGCATCGCCGCAGTCGCCTTGATGCAGTACAAACTCGTGGATCAGACCGGGCTGCTCATGCTCATCGGCTCGTTCGGCGCCTCAGCCGTGCTTATCTATGGGGCCATCCGCAGCCCTCTGGCCCAGCCGAGGAACCTGCTCGGCGGTCATATCCTCTCCGCCTTCATCGGGGTGACCGCCTTCCAGTGGCTGGGAGGCCAACCGTGGCTGGCGGCCGCGGTGGCCGTCTCCACCTCGATTGCCCTGATGCATCTCACCAAGACCCTGCATCCGCCGGGAGGCGCCACGGCCCTGATCGCGGTGATCGGCGGCGACAGCGTGCACCATCTCGGCTATCTCTACGTCGTCATGCCCGCCGCCTCGGGTGCGGCTGTGATGCTCATTGTCGCCCTGATCGTCAACAATATCCCCAAGACCCGCAAGTACCCTGAATTCTGGCTGTAGGAGAACACCGCGAACTTCCACCGACACGCTGACAAGAGCAAAAACATCCTTACATTGTGCTTTTGACAGATATGAGAAAACTACAGTTTAATCCAAAGGAGAATTACCATGTCCAATAAAGTGACCATTGATACAGATGAGTGCATAGGCTGTCAGACCTGTGTTGAACTCTGCCCTGACGTCTTCAGCTTTGATACCGACACTGAAAAGGCCGAGGTTCGCAGCGAGGCGACAGGAAACGAAGAATGCATAGAGGATGCGGCAGATGCATGCCCTGCCAGCTGCATCATAGTGGAAAAAGAGTAATTCCAATTCCAAATCAAGTGTTAACTTTGTCGGCTACACTATGTGGCTCCCCATCTTGATTTCGATATGGACCATGAACCGATCAGAAAAGTGGCGAAGACCAGGCAGGCGATAGACGTTCCGCTCTTTGCCCAGGCAAAGGCCTTGAAGTCGGCCTGACTGTGGTCCAGCCAGCCGAGATGGATACCGGCGGCCACGACGATCAGGGCCATCATGAAGACACTCACCGATTCGGACATCAGCGGCCGCAGGAAATGCACCGCCATGCCGACCAGGACCCAGCCCATGAGTTTTCTCACCCAGAGCATCCAACCGCCCGAACGGGGGAGTTTTTTCAGTTGTCCCGAGAACATGGCCAGGAAAAAGAGGGGCAGCCCCAGACCGAGACTCAAGGTAAAAAAGATCACGAACCCGAGCCAGGGGCTTCCCATGCTCGCAACCCAGGTGAGGAGCCCCAGTACGAAAGGACCGATGCAGGGGGCCGCGACCACTCCGAGGGTCAGGCCCATGAAGAGGCTTCCGAAGTATCC
>JAUYSF010000489.1 GCA_030696435.1 Desulfoprunum sp.
GAGGTTGTTGATCTGCATGCCCACTTTAGTTCTTCTGCGGAGCTTAGTCCTGATGCAAGCCCTAGGGATAATTTCGGTCCTGTGACGGTCCCTGCCGGTAAAATCTTTGTCATGGGAGACAACAGGGATAATAGTTACGACAGTCGCTTTTGGGGCTTTGTCGATCAGGCTGATATTCTAGGAAAGGCCTTTATTCTTTACTGGTCGTGGGATATCGATACATCTCTTTTGTCTGCTTCGCGTGTCATGTCTATCCGCTGGAACCGGATCGGCGATATCATCCAATAATGCTGCCGTGGGAAATCAGGAAAAGGAAAAAAATTGAAGGCTGAATACGGTTTCAGGCACAAACACATTTTTGGCATGTAACAGCTGTCAGTTCAGGATATATACCATATAATCTCCACCGCTCGGTCATTCAAGGAAATATCCACACGACCTATCAAAAAAGTGCCCACCTTGCGAGGCAAGACGGTAGTCAACCTTTTTTTCGAACCATCCACCAGAACGCGCCTGTCTTTTGAAATAGCAGCTAAACGAATGAGTGCCGATACTTTCAATATTACCGCCTCAACCAGTTCGGCTACAAAAGGAGAGACTCTGATTGATACGGCAAAAAACATCGAGGCCATGAATCCGGATATTATTGTCATCCGCCATTCATGCTCTGGTGCTCCGCAACTGTTAGCTAGGCATATCGGTGCCTCGATTATCAATGCAGGCGATGGTAGTCACGAACACCCGAGTCAGGGCCTTTTGGATATCATGACGGTATTGGAGCATAAAAAAGATCTTACAGGGCTGAAGATCACCATTGTGGGCGATATAGCCCATAGCCGGGTGGCTGTCTCAGATATTCTCGGTTTCATTAAAATGGGAGCAGTTGTCTATGTGGCCGGGCCCGCAACCTTCATTCCTGCCGGTATAGAGAATCTGGGAGCCCAGGTTTGTGCTTCGGTCGAGGAGGCCGTTGACGGGGCGGATGTGGTTATTGCTCTGCGTATTCAACAAGAGCGGCAAAATGATCCTTTGATTCCCAGTCTTAGAGAATACTCAGCTTTTTATGGGATAAACAAAAAAAGACTTGAAGCTGCCAAACCTGATGTCCTGATAATGCATCCCGGTCCGATCAACAGAGGCGTTGAGCTGAACCCCGATGTCGCCGATGGGCCGGGTTCTGTTATCCTTGAACAGGTGAACAACGGGGTTGCGGTGCGCATGGCCTTGCTTTACCTAGTCATGGGTGGGGATAAAAGCGGAGACGCTCAGGGGAGCCAGTAAAAAAATGGCTGAAATGATCATACTGCAGAACGGGCGGATTATTGATCCTCTTCAGAAAAGGGACGAGATTGCAGACCTCTGGATGAGGGACGGGAAAATCGTCAACCGAGCCCAAGGTATTCCGGGTCATGCGAGATGCATTGATCTGGGAGGTAAATGGGTTGTGCCCGGGCTGATTGATATGCATGTGCATTTACGTGAACCTGGAGAGGAATACAAGGAGACCATTGAAACCGGGACCCGGGCTGCGGCTGCTGGCGGATTCACCGGTGTTGCCTGTATGCCGAACACCAGGCCGGTAAATGATAATGCGACGGTCACCCGGTTTATCTGCGAGAAGGCTGGCGGATGTTCAACACATGTCTATCCTGTCGGAGCCATAAGCAGGGAGAGCAAGGGTGAGGGGCTGGCCGAATACGGGGAGATGAAACTGGCGGGGGTGATTGCCCTAACAGATGATGGTGTGCCGGTGGTTGACAGTCAGTTGATGCGGCGGGCCATGGAGTATGCCAAAAGCCATGGATTGCTGGTTATGTCTCATTCAGAGGAATTTGCGCTCAGCAGAAACGGCTGTATGAATGAAGGAGCCGTTTCCACCCGGCTTGGCCTGCGCGGCATCCCCACTGCTGCAGAGAGTATCATGGTTTACAGGGAGATAGCCCTTTCTGAGTTGACAGGAGCAAGGGTGCATATTGCCCATGTCAGCTCTGCAACTTCCCTTGACCTAATCCGACAAGCCAAAAAAAGAGGGGTCCCGGTCACTGCAGAGACGGCCCCCCATTATTTCACACTTACTGAAGAGGCGGTCGACGGGTATAACACTCACGCGAAAATGAATCCGCCTCTTAGGAGCGAGAAAGATCGGCAGGCAGTGCGTTGCGCCCTGGCTGATGGAACGCTTGACGCAATCGCCACCGACCACGCGCCGCATTCCATTTTGGAGAAAGAGGTGGAGTTCAGTGCTGCTGCAAACGGCATCGTAGGTCTTGAAACGGCATTGCCTTTGGCTCTGGCCCTTGTTCATGAAGGATTAATCAGTGTGAACAGGTTGGTCCATTTGATGTCGTGCTCTCCGGCGCAGATCCTTGGAGTCCCGGGTGGCAGGCTTGCTGTTGGTGATCCTGCGGATATCACGGTTATTGATCCTGAGAGGGTGTTTACATTCTCTGCCGAAAAGAGCTACTCCAAGGGAAAGAACACCCCTTTTGATGGCTGGGAGCTACGTGGAAAGGCTGTTCTGACCCTATTGGCAGGCCGGGAGACCTACAACGACCTTTAAAGGTGTACTTTTAAAGATATTCAGCCGGATCCTTAATTCCTACTTCAGCAAATCCACTCAAGCGTAGCCGACAGGCGTCACATCTACCACAGGCCTTCGTCCCTTGCGGATCATAACAGCTGTGTGTGATACCGTAATCAACATCAAGTTCAAGTCCCTTTCTGATTATTTCAGCCTTGCTCAACCTGAGTAGCGGTGCCTGAATGGTAAATTTCTTCTGTCCGCTGACACCCGCTTTGGTGCCAAGATTTGCCAGATGGGCAAAGGCTTCAAGAAATTCCGGACGGCAGTCTGGATAGCCCGAGTAATCGACGGCGTTCACCCCAAGAAAGATATCCCAGGCCTCCAGAACCTCGGCCCAGGCCACGGCATGGGCCAGCAGTATGGTGTTGCGGGCCGGAACGTAAGTGACAGGGATAATGGTCTGGTCTGTGACTTGGCTGTTTTTTGGGACTTCAATGTCATCGGTCAGGGCTGATCCGCCGATTTTGTCCAGATCGAGTCGCAGGGTCAGGTGTCGCTCGACCTTGTAGTTGGCGGCGATTTTCTTGGCCTTCTCCAGTTCGATGGTCTGTTTCTGGCCATAATCAAAGCTAAGGCAGTAGCAGGAGTAGTTCTGCGATCGGGCAATGGCCAGGGTGGTTGTCGAATCCAATCCTCCGCTGAGGAGGATGACTGCACGTTTTGTTGTGGTTGGCATAATAGTTTTCAGGATGTTATGAAAAGGAAAAGGGGAGTGGTTGGCTGACCATGATTTCCTCTGGGCTGACTTCTGCCCGGTAAACAATAATGGCGACGCCTTGCTCATGCACCTGCTTGAGGGTTGCGCTATAGAGCGGATCAATAAAGGTGGCGGGACGGAACTGTCTGGCATCCGAGCGTTGTACCAGGAAAAAGACGGCTCCTCCGTGCCCCCGACGGACAAGATCTGCAAGTTCGAGCAGATGCTTGTGTCCCCGTGCGGTTATTGCGTCCGGGAACATGGCGATACCGTTTTGGGCAAAGGTGCAACTTTTGATTTCAACAAATGTCAGGGATGTGTCGTAATGCAGAGCAAAATCAAGGCGGCAGTTGTCTGATGTCCTGACTTCTCTTTGTACCTTTGTCGGTGTGCCGAGTTCGGCAACAAGGCCTTTTTGAATTGCTTCATACACCACCGAATTTGTCCGGGAGGTGTTGATGGCTATCATTGTCGAATTTTCGTTAATTATTTCAATCGTATATTTATATTTACGGTTTGGATTGTCTGACTCTGATAGATACACCTTGCTACCCGGGGTTGAGCAGGTTTTCATAGAGCCGGTATTGGGGCAATGGACGGTAACGATTCGACCGTCATCGAGCTGAACATCGGCAAGAAAACGTTGGTATCTTCTGAGGAAAATGGCAACCTTAAGGGGCACTGAAAAACGCATAGAAGGAGAGTTTGAGGCCTATTTTTGTAGCTTCACACAACAGATATTTGCATTGCATATCAGGAGTGTACGTGCTAAAATCTTTGCATATTCCTACAGTTTCGCTCATGCAGGACCAGATCATCTGGAAACTATCAAGCGAAATGTCATCTACGGATGCTATTTTACACAGAAAGGAGAAATTTTGCCATGAAATTAGGTATCAATGGCCTTGGCCGGATTGGAAAACTTTCGCTTTGGCACCATGTCTCAAAAAAGTATTTCTCCGAAATAGTTGTCAATATTGGCAGGGAGGTTGGTCGGGGACTGGAAGATCTGGCGGCGGCGATTGAGCGCGATTCCACCTATGGAAGGCTGGGGACTTATTTGCATGGCCATAAGGCAGGGCGAGTCATAGAAGAACTCGACAATGAGCGAGGAACAATGCTCGTCAATGGTGTTCCTCTGAAGGTGCTGAGGCAGGCTCGCGACCCGAAATTTATTGACTGGCGAGGAAATGAGGTGAAGCTCGTGGTTGATACCACAGGGGTGTTCAGTGACCCGACAACCGATCCAGTCGCTGAAAAAGGGGCCTTGCGTGGCCATGTCGAGGCCGGAGCGGAAAAGGTCATTCTCTCAGCCCCTTTTAAAATAAAGTCGAAAGGGCTTGAGATGCCCGATGATGCTGTGACTACCATCATGGGTATCAATGACGAGACGTATGAACCTGCGAGGCATACCCTCATCTCTGCCGCTTCCTGCACCACCACCTGTCTTTCGTATATGATCAAGCCACTGATGGAAAGCATCGGTGCCGAAAACTTCCTCAGTGCCTCCATGGTGACTGTGCACGCCGCTACCGGCAGTCAGCAGGTGCTTGATCGCCTGCCGAATACCGGGGCGACCGATCTGCGAAAAAACCGGTCGATCATGAATAATATCATTCTCACTACGACTGGGGCCGCTAAAGCCCTGGCGCTGGTCATTCCGGAGATGGAACGGATCGGTTTCATGGCTGAATCGGTCCGCATTCCCACTTCATCTGGATCGCTTATAGTGTTGGTCCTCAATTTCCAGGATGACGGTGAGAATCCTATCAAACGTAAATATATCAACTCGATATACCAGGACTACGCGAAGAACAACCCATATCTCGTCTTTGCCGAAGAGCAGAATGTCTCGTCTGACATTATTGGTCTGCCGGCTGCAGCGGTTGTCATCGAGGGCTCAGAGACTCACACCCGAACCGCCTCTATCAGGGTGAATCTGCAGAAGACGAAGACCAACTGTTTGGTGCCGGGTGCTGATCCTATCCTGGCAGTTCCTGTTACCCAGGCCGTGGTGTACGGTTGGTATGATAACGAACTCGGGAGCTATACCAATATGCTGGGAGATCTGACGGTGCAGGTAGCCGAGAGTATGATTTGAGGAACATCTCGTGATACGGTTGATGCAACTTGCTGATCTGGAAGAGGTTTTATCCATAGAGCGGGAGGCAGCCTCTCCTTGGAGCGAGGATTCCTT
>JAUYSF010000207.1 GCA_030696435.1 Desulfoprunum sp.
GGCATGTACTGGATTACATGGGGCCAATAGACTGGCAAGTAACTCGTTACTTGAGGCAGTAGTGTACGCTGAAAGATCGTATACATACTGCAAAAAGAGATGGTCAATCATTGAAAAAAAACGGCATCCTCCTTATGACCCATGGAAAGCAGGAACTGCACAAATGCTTGACGAGGAAATCCTTATAAACCATAATTGGGACCAGATCAGGAGAATAATGTGGAACTATGTGGGGATTGTGCGGAGGGAAAAGAGGTTGCTGTTGGCACAACAAAGAATACTTGAAATTCAATTGGAAATAGAACAGCATTATCGGGATTATTATGTGACAACGAATATGGTGGAGTTGAGAAATATTGCCCAAGTGGCTGCTCTAATAATTTCTGCATCTTTACAAAGAAAGGAATCACGCGGATTACATTACGTTCTTGACTATCCAGAGCAAAGTGAAGCATGGAGGAAGTGGAATATCTTTAAAAGGAAAAAATCTGGAAATAAAGGAATTTTGGGAATGGCACTCAGGTCTAAACAATTGCTTTTTTAATCCACAATATTTATTTTAGTATGCTCGATAGTGAAACGTAATTCTTTTGACGAAGAACTTTTTCGCATGTTTTTCAGGTGTAATCAAATCATGTGATTCGTGGTGAATAAGATAATTTTTAAAGGGTGATTTTGATGATCAAGATTATTTTCGCGATACGAATATGTCGTAAAGCAGAAATTCAGGCAGTGATTGATGGAAGATCTGAGACAACATATTTAACCGCTTGCCGGGATGCGAGTGGCAAGCGGGTGCTGCAGAAGGTAAGTTAACAGGCGTGCTTGAAATAGTAGTATAGAAAAAAAGTAAAGCCTGTTAATAGATTAACTCTATTAACAGGCTTTATATTTGGCGTCCCCAACCGGATTTGAACCGGTGTTGCCGGCGTGAAAGGCCGGTGTCCTGGACCTGACTAGACGATGGGGACCTATTGCTGCTTGGTGGGTCGTGCGCGACTTGAACGCGCGACTCTCTGCTTAAAAGGCAGATACTCTACCGACTGAGTTAACGACCCTGCAAAGTCTGGCTTTATACAAAGTCATTTGCCTTGTGTCAATAGAAAAATTCCTTTCGTTTCATACCATCTCGAAAACACGTGGTCAAGTTGTTTAGTCTAACAGTTATAATTAATTAGCTTTGCCTCAGGGTTTCCTGATTTTGATTAATATCAAAGTCCCTTTTCACTAAGGAAAAAATATTGTCGCCTCTATACAGTAATGCTATACACAAGGGTGTAATATACCATCACTTCACTACACGAACTTTTCGTACCGATTTGCGGGTTGCAGGAATTCTTAAGAAATGAGGAGACCTGTGCTGTGCCATATTGGCAAATTATTAAGATACATCAGAGAGAATGGTAAATAATGGGATTTGTAAAGGGTTCTGCCAGTTTTGTGCGGTTTAGCGTTGAGGGTGACCTTCCAAACACACCTCTTGAGTTTATCGCTGATAGAGTTGCCTCATTTTCGTTCCGGGATATAGATGAAACCTTTGATGAGTATTCCATCGGTTGGGTGTCTGTTCTCAACATGTTCGATGCAAAGTTTCAGTATGCCTCATATATATGTGGTGACTATGTTACATTGTCGGTCCGGATGGATGAACGGAAGGTATCATCTGCCATTCTAAAAAAAGTGGTTCAGAAAGAAGAGGAGCGGATTAAAAAAGAACGGCAGATTCCAAAAATCGGCAGAAGCCTCAAGGTAGAGATAAAAGAGAGGGTTCATACTGAGCTGATGCGAAAGGCTGTGCCTCTGCCCTCTGTCTATGATTTATGCTGGAATCTCTCAGATTCCACCCTGCTTTTTTTCACAACAAACAAAAAGGCTCATGCTGTTCTCGAGGACTTATTTAAAGACAGTTTCGGACTGCTCATACGGCAGCAGATTCCGTATGTCACGGGGGAACAGTTGCTGGGTGATGACCAGATTGGCAAACTGGCTTCGATATCACCGATTGTATTCATCTGATAATAAAGCACCATAATGACTGCTCGTGAGGTTAAAAATTGGATCTTGTAGATTTAATAGCTGAAAAGCGATTCGTTGGACAGGAATTTCTTACATGGTTGTGGTGGAAAAGTGAGGAACGAGGAGGCAGTATTGAAATTCTTGGCTATGGTGACATTGCTGTAGCTTTTGAAAAGCATATGCTACTTGAATATGGTGAGGGTGAGTCGAGTGAAAAACTCATCTGTAGTGGCCTGCAAACTGAGCTGCAAGAGGCTCGAACGGGCCTGCAGGTTGGGAAAAAACTTGAGCAGGCAAGGATAAAAATCTCAAAAGGCGATCAGGAGTATAATTTTACGCTAGCAGCGGGCTTGATGGAATTTAGAAATGTGAAACTCCCCAAAACTGCAGGTACTGAAACAGAAGAAATCGCCAGCCCTGAAGAAGTGGAAGGAATGATCCTCGAGAGAATTTTTCTTTTTGAAGAACTTATTAAAACAGTCAATGAGCTTTTCCGTATGTTTCTTGAAATCAGAACGGGAAATCAGTGGGATGAGGAATTGCAGCGTGTTCGGGCATGGGTTGCCAAAGCAACTCCGAGTGTTTAAAAAAATATTGAAATCTGGTTTGAATATGGAGTTTGAAACTGTAATTGGGTTGGAAATTCATGCCCAACTGAAGACTGCGTCAAAAATCTTCTGTGGTTGTTCCACGGCTTTTGGGGCGCCTCCCAATACGCATACTTGCCCAGTTTGTCTGGGAATGCCCGGGGTGTTGCCGGTTCTCAACAAGAAGGTTGTTGAATTTGCCATAAAGATGGGTTTGGCGACAGGATCAACAATTAATCGCTACAACCAGTTTGCCAGGAAAAATTATTTTTATCCTGATCTTCCAAAAGGTTATCAGACATCCCAGTTTGATCTACCTATCGTCGAGCACGGCAAGGTTGAAATTGAGGTAGATGGAAAAACAAGAGAGATCGGGATCACTCGGATGCATATGGAGGAGGATGCAGGAAAGTTGATCCATGCTGAACATGATTCCTGCTCGTATGTTGATTTGAACCGGACTGGCACTCCTCTTTTGGAAATCGTTTCCGAGCCTGACCTGCGTTCCCCTCAGGAAGCATACGCTTATCTCAAAAAGATCCATGCCATTCTCCGCTACCTGGACATCTGTGATGGTAACATGCAGGAGGGAAGTTTCCGCTGTGATGCCAACATTTCTCTACGTCCCGTTGGGCAGAGTACGTTAGGAACCAGGACCGAGCTGAAGAATATGAATTCATTTCGGAATGTTCAGGATGCATTGGAGTATGAGGTGCGTAGACAGCGCGATCTCCTTCTTGATGGCCAAAAGGTGGTGCAGCAGACCCTTCTCTGGGATCCCGATACAAATAGGACAGAACCTATGCGGGGGAAAGAAGACGCGCACGATTATCGATATTTCCCCTGCCCTGATCTGGTGCCTGTCGAAATAAATTCAGAATGGATCGAAGAGATTCGAGCGACTTTGCCTGAATTGCCTGATGCCAGAAAAAATCGATTTGTTACAGAATATCGATTGCCGGAATATGACGCTGCAATCTTGACGGGAGATAAGCTTCTTGCAGAGTATTTTGAGGAAGCCGCAAAAGGAGGCGTGGAGCCCAAGAAAATCTCTAATTGGATCATGACGGAGCTTATGCGTGGACTCAAAGGAGATGATATCGGGAACTGCCGAGTTGCTCCGCAGCAGCTCGGCAACCTCCTTCTTCTCGTAGAAAAAGGAGTCATAAGTGGCAAAATCGCCAAAGCTGTCTTTCAGGATATGCTTGAATCAGGCCATGATCCCGAGCAGATCGTACAGGAGAAAAACCTTGTGCAGGTCTCCGACGAACATGAAATCATGAAGGTTATTGAAGAGATATTGGCAGCCCATCCCGCACAGGTCCAGGAGTTCCGAGGCGGCAAGGAAAAATTGATGGGATTTTTTGTCGGGCAACTTATGCAAAGGATGAAAGGCAAGGCAAATCCGGCTATGGCCAACGATCTTTTCCAAAAGGCCATTTTGGGTGGGTAAGGCAGTTGGATAAGGAGCAATGGCAACAGAAAGGTGAAGGACACCGTGGGCGTTTACGGGATCGGTTTTTGGAAAAAGGGCTGGATGGTTTTTCTGATGTCGAGGTGTTGGAACTGCTACTGACCTTTGGCACTCCACGCTCTGATTGCAAAGAGCCGGCCCGTCAACTTCTGTCCACCTTTGGCACATTGGCAGCTGTACTTGAGGCACCGATTAAAAGTCTACAGGAGGTCCAAGGTGTTGGGCCGAAAAACAGTTTCGCTCTGCATTTTGTGCAGTCCGTTGCCAGGCGGTATCTTCGCCAACGTCTGCATGGCAAACGTTATCTCCACTCATCCCAAGAAGTCACCGATTATCTCCAGCATGCGATGCGAGGATTGAAGAAGGAGGTGTTTACAGCCATATTTCTCGATTCCTCACATGCCATTATCGATTCGGAGATCATTGCCGAAGGAACCCTCAATGTTAATACGGTTTATCCGCGGGAGCTCATTGCCAAGGCAATGGGGCACCATGCCGCTGCCCTCATCGTTGCCCATAATCATCCCTCAGGTTCGCTTCAGCCATCTCCTCAGGATCTCCATCTCACCCGTACCTTATATATGATCTGCTCTTGGATGCAGATCCAGCTTCTTGATCATCTGATAATTGGCGAAGGGTTTTTTAGTTTCGCCGATCATGGAATACTGGCCCAAATAAAACAGGACTGCTCCTCAGTTCTTGATTCTCTGCGCTGAGCGGGTAGATGACTGCTCTCTATATCCATATCCCTTTTTGCAAAAGCAAGTGTCCCTATTTTTCTTTTGTGTCTTTTGCTGGGATGACCAGTGATTTCAAACGATATGCTCTAGCGGTGCGCAGTGAGCTTGCAGGGATTTCGGAAAAACATGAAAAAACGGCAATTTATTCCGTGTTTTTCGGTGGAGGCACTCCAACCGTGCTCGGCAGTAATGAGCTTTCTGAACTCCTGTCTTGTTGTAAAGATTCCTTTTATATACCGGATGGTGCGGAGATTTCCGTTGAAGCCAATCCCGGTACGGTTGATCTCGTTTATTTCAAGAAGTTGAAGCAGGCAGGATTCAACCGGATCTCCCTGGGGATCCAATCATTTTCTGATATCGAATTGAAAACGCTTGGCCGCTGCCATGATCGTTTGGAGGCACTCAAGGCAATTACACAGGCGAAAAATGCCGGCTTTGAAAACATTAATGTTGACCTGATGTATGGAATTCCCGGCCAGACCAGGGATTCATGGCAGAGAAGCCTTGAGACGGCCCTGTCGCACAATCCACAACATCTCTCCTGTTATCAACTGTCTATCGATGATGGTACAGAATATTCGAGGTTGGATAAAGCTGGACAACTACAGCTACCCGATGAAGAAGAGATCGACCAGATGGATTGTCTGACCAGTAGGCTCTGTGGGGAGGCTGGCCTGGAGCAATACGAAATATCCAATTTCGCCAGACCCGGCATGGAGTGTCGCCATAATATCAATTACTGGTTGAATGGTGACTATTATGCCGCCGGCGCTGGGGCTGTCAGTTGTACTGTCGGCAGACGTGAGCGACGTGCAGAGAATCCTCGGCAGTATTGTCGGCTCACTGAACAAAAAAACGGGGCAATCATTGCCTGTGAATTTTTAGAGAAAGAGGCCTCTTTTCGAGAGAGTGTGGTTATGGGGTTGCGGATGGTCGAGGGAATTTCCCGCCAGGCACTTTTTGATCGCTTTGGCCTGGACCTGGAGGAATACTATGGCGATACCCTGAAGAGGTTACTGAAGGT
>JAUYSF010000245.1 GCA_030696435.1 Desulfoprunum sp.
GCCGGGCCAGAACCTCGTGTCCGTCCATGTCGGGCAGGGAATTATCGAGGAGAATCAGCTCGGGTTGTCGTTCTTCAGCCAGCCGCAGGCCGGTCTGTCCGTCTTCTGCCACGATGAGATTGAGGTCTGCCCTGCGCTCTATGATCATCTCCATCAACTGGCGGTTGGCGGCGTTGTCTTCGATATAGAGAATGGTGCGGGGCTGGGCCTTATCTGTCATCATAATAACTCTTATCGGCGGTATATATGCCGGGGATGTGAATCTTTTCTCATCGGAATTTCGCCTGTTTTTGCAGGCGAACAGTCAGGAATACACTTGATAATATTTTTGTTTATACCAGCAGATGCAAATTTGGCAAGTCCAAATTACAAGGCCGTTCTTTCACTTTGAAAAAACAGCACTGCACTGTTATGGTTACAGATGTGGAATTTCTAAAAAAACGTAATGACAGATTCAGATTCAAGGGCAGTGACTGGAGAAAGAAAGAGCATGGAATACCATTATCTCAGATTGGCAAATGAGCTCGAACAGAAGATCCGCTCGGGTAAGTATCGGGCCGGCGAGAAACTGCCTTCACTGCGCAGTCTCCGTTCGCAGACCGGCCGTTCTCTTTCAACGGTCTATCAGGCCTATACCGAACTGGAGAACAGGGGAGTCATCGATGTGCGCGATAAATCGGGCTTCTATGCCCGGCCCTTGCTGGAAAAGATCCTTCCCCTGCCGGTCGGAGAAAAGGTTGTGGTCAGGCCGCATGCGATTGCCATCAACGCCTTGAGTTCGATAATGCAGGATTCGATGACCCGCCCGCGCATGCTGCCTTTCGGGGCCGCAATACCCTCGCCGGACCTCTTGCCCTTAAAGCAACTTGCCGGAGAAATACGACGTGTGGCCGGCAAGTATGCAACCGGTGAATGTATCGGTTATGGGCATCCTTTGGGACTACAGGCTCTGCGTAGCGAGATCGCCAAACGCTCCGTTGGTCTGCATGACCTCAGTCACGGCGAAGAGATCATCATCACCAATGGCTGTATGGCTGCAATTGATGTCTGCCTCAGGACGGTGGCCAGGGCCGGGGACATCATCCTGGTCGAATCTCCGACGTTTCTCTGTTATCTCCAGCTGATCGAAGACCTGAATATGCAGATCCTGGAGATACCAGCCGATTCGGAAAGCGGTCTTGATATGGATCTGCTCGAAAAAGCCCTCGCTGAACACGATGTCCGGGCGGCCCTGCTCAACGCCAATTTTCATAATCCTCTGGGCTATGTCATGGACAACAGCAGCAAGCGCCGGTTGGTGGAACTTATGGGGGAGAGACAGATCCCGATCATTGAAGACGATATCTACGGCGATCTCTACTTCGGCGAGACCCGGCCGCTGCCGCTGAAGGCCTTTGACCGGGAAGGCCTGGTGCTCTACTGCTCATCCTTCACCAAATCCCTGGCCCCTGACCTGCGGGTGGGCTGGACCATCCCCGGCAGATTCAGGGAAAAGGTGGAGCGGCTCAGGTTCAATGCCTCGATTGCAGGCTCCCAGCTGGGACAATTGGCCATTGCCGGATTTCTGGCCGGCGGCGGTTATGAGCGGCATCTGCGCAGATTGCGCAATAGCCTGAAAAAACAGACCTCGGATTACGCTCTGGCCGTGGCCAGACATTTCCCTTCCGGCACGAGGATCTCCGCTCCTCGGGGTGGTTTGTGTCTATGGATCGAACTGGATCGGTCGGTTGACGGTCTGCAGCTCTTTGACCGGGCCCTGCAGGAGGAGATCGCTATTCTGCCCGGCACGCTCTGCTCGGGAACCGATCGCTACAGGCACTGTCTCCGCCTGAATTGCGGCTATCCCCTCGACGAGCGCAGTGAGAAAGGTGTTGAGACCCTGGGACGGTTGATTGGCGAACTGATCCAGGAAGGGTGACGGGTGCGCCGTCAGTCCTGTTTTTTCAATGACAGGGCGATGCGTTTTCTCTCCTTATCGATTTCAAGGACCCGGACCTCCACCTGTTGCCGCACCTTGACCACCTCGGAGGGGTCTTTGACATAGCGGTCGGCCATTTGGCTGATATGGATAAGGCCGTCCTGGTGCACTCCGATGTCGGCAAAGGCCCCGAATTTTGTGACGTTAGTGATAATGCCCGGCAGCAGCATGCCGGGGTGCAGGTCTGCGATGTCGTGAATCCCTTCGGCGAACTGGAACTGAATGAAGGATTGCCGTGGATCGCGGCCGGGTTTGGCCAGCTCGCTGATGATATCCTGCAAGGTGGGCAGGCCGACGGAGGGTGTCAGGTATGTATCAAGGACCAGCGATTTTCTGGCGGTCTCGGATCCCATGAGTTGCACGACGCTGACACCGGCATCCCGGGCCATCCGGGCGACAATTTTGTATCTCTCCGGGTGTACGGCGCTGTTGTCCAGGGGGTTGACCGCCCCGCGGATCCGCAAGAAACCGGCACACTGCTCATAGGCCCTGGGGCCAAGACGTGGCACCTGCAGCAGACCCGATCTGTCGGTAAAGGGGCCGACCTTGTCGCGGTGACTGATGATATTGCCGGCCAGTACCGGCCCCAGTCCCGAGACCGAGGTGAGGAGTTCAAGACTCGCGGTGTTGAGCTCGACGCCGACCTTATTAACACAGCTCACGACCACCTCATCAAGGGATTTTTTCAATTCCGCTTGATTGATATCATGCTGGTATTGGCCGACACCGATTGATTTCGGATCGATCTTTACCAGTTCTGCCAGGGGGTCCTGCAGTCTTCTGCCGATGGACACCGCCCCCCGGACAGTAATATCGTGATCGGGAAATTCGCGTCGGGCTACCTCCGAGGCGGAGTAGATGGACGCCCCGTCTTCGTTGACCAAGGTGATGATGATATCCTTTGCAAGGCCAAGAGAGCGGACGAACTCCTCGGTTTCCCGACCGGCGGTGCCATTACCTATGGCGATGGCCTCGATGGCAAACTGTTTGACCAGATTGGTAACGGTTCCGGCCGCCTCTGCCAGTTTTTTCTCACTCTGGGTCGGATAGACCGTGGTGTTATGCAGGAGCCTGCCCTGGCCGTCGAGACAGACGAGTTTGGCGCCGGTCCGGTAGCCGGGATCGAGAGCCAGAACCCGCTTTTCACCCATCGGTGGGGCAAGCAGGAGCTCACGCAGATTGGCGGCAAAGACCCCGGTGGCCTCCCGGTCGGCCTTATCTTTGAGTTCCCCGCGCAGTTCATTTTCAAGAGAGGGGGCGATGAGCCGTTTGTAGCTGTCCTCGATGGCCATTTCTATCTGGGCCTGTACCGGTGAATTCTGCAGATGATGCTTTTTAAGAAAGAGCAGGGCCGCTTCCTCCGGCGGTCTGAATGAGAGGGTCAGGACCTTTTCGTTTTCGCCGCGAAACATGGCCAGTAAGCGATGCCCGGCTGCCTTGCCGGCTGCCTCCTGCCAATCAAAGTAATCGCGGAACTTGCTGCCCTGCTCCTGGTTTTTTTTCACGACCTTGGCGGAGAGAACAGCCTGGTTTCTGAAAATCTGCCGCAAGCCGGCCCGACTCCGGGCATCTTCACTGAGTTGCTCGGCAATGATGTCCCGGGCCCCGGCCAGAGCATCTTCTTTCGACTCTACACCTTTGGCGGGATCGATAAAGAGGGCGGCATCGACAGGTAGAGCGGACTGGCGGAAGATGGCGGCCGCCAGAGGTTCCAGGCCCTTCTCTCTGGCGATCATGCCTCTGGTTCGCCGCTTCGGTCGGAAGGGCAGGTAGATGTCTTCAAGTTCCGTGAGACTTTCTGCCGCCAGAAGTTGTTTGTGGAGAGGCTCGGTAAGCAATCCCAGTTTTTCCAGGGACTCGACTATGGCCTGGCGCCGTTTGTCCTTTTCCGCCAAGCGCTGCAGCTGGTCTCTGATGGCGGTGATCACCACCTCGTCGAGAGATCCTGTGGCCTCTTTACGGTATCTGGCGATGAAGGGAACGGTCGCCCCGTTTTCCAGGAGGGTGACAGTCTCACTGACCTGTTGTTTGTCAATCTGGAGGGCCTTGGCGACTGCCGCTATATTACTGGTCTGTTCGGTCATGATTGGTATCTCGGGGTGAATGGGCAGAATGCCTGATTTCAAATCTAAATCAAACATTAACTTTGTCGGCTACGCTGTGTGGCTCATCGCCGGGCTACCGGTGCTGTCTCGTCGCTAGTCGCTTGCCTTCGCGGTCTCATTTTGATTGAGAAACGCAATGCGTGAGGAGCGGAGACTGCCGAAACAATAGTCGTATATGTATGGCAGTGCAAGATCCTGTTTCTC
>JAUYSF010000262.1 GCA_030696435.1 Desulfoprunum sp.
AGAGTGTCATCACCTGCGTCGCCAAAGAGACGGTCACTGCCGTTGTGACCATAGATTTCATCGCTCCCGCCGTTACCATAGAGAATATCGTTGCCATTATAACCGTAGAGCTGGTTGGCTCCATCGTTGCCGGTTAGAGTATCATCATAATTGCTGCCCCCAATATTTTCGATGGATACCAGGGTGTCGGTGCCGTCACCCAAGGTGTTTTGGGGTGTCGCGGTGAGAAGGCTGACGGTCACCCCAGCGGTTGCGTAAAAGTAACTCGCCTTATCTGTGCCAGTCCCTCCGCTCAAATAATCATTGCCACTGCCGCCATTGAGGTAATCACTGCCATCGCCACCATAGATGAAATCGCTCCCGCCGTTACCGTAGAGAACATCGTTGCCATCATAACCGAAAAGCCAGTTGACTCCATCGTTGCCGGTTAGAGTATCAGCAAAACCGCTGCCCCCAATATCTTCGATGGCTAACAGGGTGTCGGTGCCGTCACCGCCCGTGTTTTGGGCTGTCGTGATGAGAAGGCTGACGGTCACCCCAGCAGTTGCGTAAGAGTAACTCGCCCTATCTGTGCCAGTCCCTCCATACAGATCGTCATTGCCACTGCCACCATAGAGGTAGTCATTGTCTGCACCACCAACCAGTGTGTCATCACCTGCGTTGCCATAGACAAAGTCAAGGCCGTTATCACCATAGATGACATCGCTCCCGCCGTTACCATAGAGAACATCGTTGCCACCCCAGCCGTCGAGCCGGTTGGTTCCATCGTTGCCGGTCAAAGTATCACTATATTCACTGCCCTGAATATTTTCGATGCCTACCAGGGTGTCGGTGCCATCACCAAAGGTGTTTTGGGCTGCCGTGGTAAGAAGGCTGACGGCGACCCAACCGGTTGCGGCACGGTACATTGCCGTATCTGTGCCGTTCCCTCCATTCAGATAGTCATCGCCACTGCCGCCATAGAGGTAATCGTCGCCTCCATAACCGAATAGCCAGTCGTGGCCTCCATAACCATAGATATCATCAGAAGACTCTGTACTGACAAGCACGTTATTACCGCCATCACCATTAATAATTGCCATAACCTCCCCCTTTTGGATATTTAGCTTTGCTGCTGGCAATATGCCCCATCCGATAATTTCGCCCATTGTTCGCTGCTGAGAGTGTAAATTTTATCGTTGAAGTGCAGGTGGGGGATCTTCATCGCCCCGCGAATACCAAGATCGTCACTGATCTGGGCATTTTGGATTTTATGCTTATCAATAAACTCACCGATGATTTCTTGGAGGAGGGGAGATTCCAGAAGATGCTCTCCACCCAAAAAGTCTATTTCAACCTTACTGTTGAGAGGTGTCTGGCGAAAAAGAAAACCGATCGCTTCCCTGGCAACCGCAAATGGCATTGTAGCTCTTGCCAACTTAGCAATAGCCGCAGGCAAGATTGCATCGCAGTTGATACAAAGGGTGTAGAACGGCGAGGCCGTTTTTCCACATCACTGGAGGGGCGTTGCTTTAAGCAATAAAGGTACATGGGATGTTATTGCCGGCATAAAACTCCCCTGGCTACAGTTGGAGGCGCACAGCTATTGTGTTGATATTCTTTTAAATCACTCACGCATTGTGAATAGAAAACCTCACTTTTTTAGTTAAGTATAGCAGATTAGGGATTACAGATAGATTACAGATCCGGAAAGAAATGATGAACATGTGCTTTTTTTATTGATCAAAAACTCGTAATAATTGGATCGGTTCAAGCAACCGGTTGTTCCAAAGTCGGTTGCCTTTCTGATCAATTGGTTTGCCGTTCAATGTCCTATCAATCAAGATGCGCCTCGATGTCGTGGCAGCCCCATTAACTTGAGGTTTACTTCTGAAGGGAAAAGACTGCATCCTGATCGCTCAGTATGTTATTGTTCCCAACAGCACCTCCTCTTTTTGTTGCTTTCTTACCGAGCAAACCGTAATATGGCGGATTCCCGTAGCCCAGAAATTGATTGATTTTCCCCTTTATTCAGTCCCCCTTACCGCCCCTCTAAAGGATCCCCTATGCTAGGCTGGTTTAAGAAAAAATTCTCAAAAAAATCAGAAGATACAACTGCCGAACAACAGGCTGCCACGGAGATCGTCGCCCCGGAAGAAGAAATCCTCCAACCTGAAGTCCCTGCCATCCCGGAATCTGTCCTGCCAAGTCCGGCTGAGGGCGATGTCGAGCTGGCCGCAGTTCCTCCCGAGCCGGAACCAAAGGCTGAAGAAGCCGAAACTGCGCAACAGACCGAGGCGCTGGAGCCAGAGGCACAAGAGATAAAGATCAGCAAAGATGAGGCCGCCCCGGTCTCTCTCTTCAAGCGCCTTGCCGAGAAACTGGCAAAGACCCGGGAGGCCTTTACCGACCAGATTGACAGCCTCTTCCTCGGTAAAAAAGAAATCGACGCAGAACTCCTCGATAACCTTGAAGAGCTACTGATCACTGCCGATCTCGGTGTCGCAACCACCAGAGAACTGCTGGATAATGCCCGGCGCCGGGTCGGCCGCAAGGAACTCGCCGATCCACAAGCCCTCAAAGTGGCCATCAAGGAGCAGATCAAATCATTCATCGCCGATTACCAGCAGGCCGCAGAGATGGTCATGCCCGAAAACGGTCCTTTTGTCATCATGGTCATCGGGGTCAACGGTGTCGGCAAGACCACCAGCATCGGCAAGATCGCCCATAAGTTCGTCAAGGCCGGACGCTCGGTGATGCTCGTTGCCGGTGATACCTTCCGGGCCGCCGCCGTCTCCCAACTGAAGATCTGGGGAGAACGAAACAAGGTCCTGGTGGTCGCCCGTGAAGACGGCGCCGACCCCTCATCCGTGGTCTATGACGCCATGGATATCGCCATCGCCAAGGAGTACGATGTCGTGCTGGTCGATACCGCCGGTCGCCTCCATACCCAGACTAATCTCATGGAAGAATTGAAAAAAATCAAACGGGTCATGGGCAAACGACTGGAAGGGGCACCTCACGAGGTCATGCTCGTCGTCGATGCCACCACCGGCCAGAACGGTATCTCCCAGGCCAAACTCTTTCATGAGGCGGTCGGCCTTACCGGCATCACCCTCACCAAGCTCGACGGCACCGCCAAGGGCGGTATTGTTGCTAACATCTGCCGGGAATTGAAGACCCCCATCAGATTCATCGGCGTTGGTGAAAAAATGGAGGATCTGCGTGATTTTGATCCAGATGAATTCATTGAGGCCCTCTTTCAGGGCCGGTCTTCAGAAACCAAACCCACAGCATAGGCTGCTACCATGAAATACCAACGACACGAGCAACCCGGATGTGGCGGTTGTCTGCTTATCGCCATGATTGTCATCCTCGTCACCGGAGGGGCGCCTGCCCTGATCAATTTTGTCGGGGCTCTTATCTTCTCCGGATTTGCCGGCGTGCTGCTGTTTATCGCCATCTTCTGGGGATTTACCTATTGGATGCAAAAACAGGTTGCGACCTACGAGCAGTCCCAATCGGAAAGCCACAACCGCTTTGTCTGGCTACTGGTGCAGATCCTCATCCGCATCGCCAAGATCGACGGCGAGATCAGCCGCGACGAGGTCCAGGCCATCCAGCGCTTCTTCCAGTATAATCTCCATTACAACCAGACCCAGATGACCTGGGTCAAGGAACTGATCAAAGAGGCCACCGCCTCATCCCAGACCCTTGACAGCCTCCTCCAGGAATTTAAGGCAACATTTGCCTACGAACCACGCCTCATCCTGCTGGAACTGATCTACCAGATCCTCTACACCAAGAGCCGTGTACCACCGGAAGAACTGCAAATTGCCCGTAATATCGCTAATTTTCTTGAGATCTCGAGCTACGACCTGCGGACCATTGAGGCAAAGTTCACCTATCGGCAACAGCAGACTGCCTCAACCTCGCGCAATATGGCCGAACAGTATTATGCCGTCCTCGGCCTGGAGCCCGGCACCGACATGGAATCAGTAAAGAAGGCCTACCGCAAACTCTGCATGCAGTTCCACCCGGACAAGGTCAGTCATCTGGGCGATGAATTCAAAGCTGTGGCCGAGGAGAAGATGAAAGAAATCAACCAGGCGTACGATTATTTCAAGAAAATGTGATACCGGCTGTCGCTAACGACAAACTCAGCGACGACTTGTTGAAAGGGTTGCTGATACACATCCCACAACCGGGAAAAAGGAGAGCACGATGGCTATTTCTGAGAAGATGCGGCTTTTTGGCCAAAAATCTTCATGGATACGCAAGATGTTTGAGGAAGGCGCCAAGATGAAGGCAGCCTACGGGGCAGAAAATGTCTGCGACTTCAGCCTCGGCAACCCCGATCTACCGCCACCGCCGAAGTTCTCAGAGGTCATCCGCAAGGTGGTGGCGGATGAACGCCCCGGAGTCCATTCCTATATGCCAAATGGCGGCTACCCCTGGGTCCGAGAGGCGATTGCCGCCCGTATGTCCGCCGAACAGGGAGTCACCGTCACCCAGGCAGAGATGCTGCTGACCTGCGGGGCGGCAGGCGGGCTCAACGTGGTCTTCAAGGCCCTGCTCAATCCTGGCGAAGAGGTCATTCTGCTGGCCCCTTATTTCGTCGAATATAACTTCTATCTCGATAATCATGGCGGCACAGGCCGAGTGGTCAATACCGATGCGGATTTCAGCCTTGACCTTGAGGCCATCAAGGCCGCCATCTCGGCGAAGACCAAGGCCATCATCGTCAACTCCCCCAACAATCCGACCGGCCAGATCTATTCAGCCGAGTCGCTGGCAGCACTGGGCAAACTGCTGGCAGAGGCCGGTAAACGCTACGGCACGACCATTTTTCTGATCGCTGACGAGCCCTACCGCAAGATCATCTTCGACGACAACACCGTCCCGAGTATCTTCAAGGCCTACCGCAACAGCATTGTGGTTTCTTCCTACTCCAAGGATCTGTCCCTGCCTGGCGAACGCATCGGCTACCTGGCAGTGCATCCGGAGATCGATGACAAGGCTGCCCTCCTCGATGCCATGACCCTGGCCAACCGGATTCTCGGTTTTGTCAATGCCCCGGCGCTGATGCAGCGGGTAGTGGCCGAATTGCAGGATGTGACGGTCGACACTGAGGTTTATGCCAGGAGACGGGAGACTTTCTGTGCGATCCTGCGGGAGGCGGGCTATGACTTCCTTGCCCCCCGCGGTGCCTTCTATATCTTCCCGAAGTCGCCCATCCCGGACGACGTGCAGTTTATTGCAATGCTACAGGAAGAAAAGATTCTGGCGGTGCCCGGTACCGGCTTCGGGGCCCCCGGTTATTTCCGGTTGGTCTTCTGCGTCGGTGATGAGGTGATCAGGCGATCAGCCGAGGGATTCAAACGGGCCATGGCCAAGGCCAGGAAGAGTCTGTAATTCCATTCTAAGCCGTTGTCAAAAAATATTGTAGATGGGGTGAGGAGATGTGCCCCCTCACCTTTTAGGATTTTTCGCGCTGCTCGGTCTTGTCGCGGAAAAAGATCTGGATCGGCACCTTATCAAGGCCCAGACCATCACGGAAACGGTTCATGAGATAGCGCTCGTAGGAAAAATGCACCCCTTTCGTACTGTTGGTCATGATTACGAATTTGGGCGGGCAGGTGCCGATCTGTGAGGTATAGTAGAACTTCAGTCGCTTATTCTTATATATCGGCGGATTATGCGCCTCGACGGCATCACGCAGGAGCTTGTTGAGGGCCGCTGTGGGAAATTTCGAGCGATACTGCTTGTAGACTGAGCCGATTACCGGGAAAAGGCGTTTGACCCCGTAGCCGGTCAGGGCCGAGCTGGTCAGAAGAGGGGCATAGCCGACAAAGGGTAGGGCCAGGCCTACCTCTGCCATGACTTTCTCCTGGCGCTTCTTGTCTCCCGCCAGCAGATCCCATTTATTCACCAGGATAATCATGCCCCTACCCTGATCGAGAGCATAGCCGATGACCTTGGTGTCCTGCTCGGTAATCCCTTCGTCGGCATCAATGAGGACAATCGCCACATCACAACGCTCAAGGGCGGCAAGAGCCTTAAGAATGCTGAATTTCTCCAGTTTTTCCTTGGTCTTGCCCTTGCGACGAATGCCCGCCGTATCAATCAGAAGATAACTATAACTACCATGCACCAACAGGGTATCTACCGCATCCCTGGTCGTGCCCGAGATCTCGGAAACCACCATGCGATCCTCACCGAGGATCTGGTTGATCATCGACGACTTGCCAACATTAGGTCGACCGATAAAGGCCACCTTGACGGTATTCTCGGGCAGACTACTGTCCGCCTCATCCTCATCACTGCCCAGACTTGTTATCAAACCCTCCATCAGGGTCTGAAAGCCGTAGCTGTGTTCCGCAGATACAGACCAGAGTTGATCGATCCCGAGTTCATAAAACTGGGCCAGCAGGACAGTTTCCTGTTCAGGGCCGTCAATCTTGTTGACGATATGAAAGATCGGTTTTTGGGTGCGCCGAAGAATCTCGACGATCTCATGGTCGGCAGGGGTCAGACCGGCCCGGCCATCCATAAGAAAAAGAATGGTATCGGCCTCCTCGATGGCGGCCATGGCCTGTTCGCGGATATGGGGAACCATTGCATCCAACGGATTTTCATCAATACCGCCGGTATCGACCAGGATAAAAGGACGGTCGTTCCAGACCACCCGGTCGTAGTGGCGATCCCTCGTCACCCCTGGGGTGGGATCAACCAGCGCCTTGCGTGATTTGGTGATACGATTGAAAAGAGTGGATTTACCGACGTTGGGACGACCTACGAGGGCGACAATGGGACATGATGGCGTAGACATGATTTATTCCTCTGTTGAAAACAAAGGCTGTATTTACCCGATTGGGCCAAAGATTGCACTACATTCAGCGAGAGGCGGTCAGGCCTGATTGGTTGAAACTGTTCTTCCTGTTTGATTTTGGCCTGTTAGGACCAGCGAGTAATATTCCGAGACGGCCAGGACAAGGGCTTGCTGCTCAGCTCAACTCCTCAACCGCCAGTTCCACCGTCCTGCGGAGGATAGTCCGATTGTAAAAAATCGGCTCTTGCAAACGGCTATGGAGCATGGCAACTGCTGGACGGATATAGTCGGTAAAAAAGGCCTTGCCGCGAACCTGTGAAAGGAAGGCAAAGGCCCCGACGATCTGCAGGTTCCTCTGCAGGGCGAGAAGAGCGTATTGTCGGCGGAAGGCCTTGGCATCAATGGTCATGCGGTGCCTTAATTGCTCCAGATAGAATTGCAGCAGATGTTCCTGGATGGCTCCGGGCAAAGCGGCGTAGGGGTCGATCAGCAGCGAGGCCAGATCATAGGCCAGAGGGCCGCGCCGACCTCCCTGGAAATCGATAATACGGATGTGACCATCGGTGATCATGATGTTGCGTGACTGGAAATCCCGGTGCAGAAAAAAACCGGCGGGCACCTCGGCCGCCTGACTGGCGATGGCCCGAAATTCATCCTCAATAC
>JAUYSF010000283.1 GCA_030696435.1 Desulfoprunum sp.
GACTCACCGGCAGAGCTCGATCAGGCTGTTTATGATCCGGATCCCGACCAGCAAGCCAATGGAAGGCGGGCCAGCTGCCAGAAGTACGGTCTGCATACCGAGGGCATGACAAGGCAGGATATCGTTTTTCAGGCTGTCACCGACCATGGTCACCTCCGAGGCCTGCGCCACAAGGGTCTTCAGCACGGCACGATAAAATTGCGGATCAGGTTTTTGCAGTCCGGTATTCTGATAACAGAAACAACCGGTGATATACCGGTCAAGGCCAACCCGCTGCAAGGCCAGGCGAATATCCTCCGCCGTTGATTCCAGCGCCCCGCTGGCCACATACAACCTGGCCGTCCGACTCAGATAGTCGAGACACTCAGCCGCCCCCGGCATGGCCTCGACCTCGGGCCAGTCGCACATCTTGCCGATGGCGCCGGGGATGTCCCGCATCAGGGTATCACCCCAGTCAAAGAGTATGACGGGCGTCATCAGCGGATCAACCGGGCCGCCTCCGCATCTCCCGGCAGATTGCGCTGCTGCAGGTATTTACGGATTTGCTCCTTATCCACCTCACTCTTTTTCTGGGCCAGATCGCTTTTACCGGAGAGGGATTCGATCCGTACAGCAACGACGGCACAGGCGGCCACAGCCGGTAAGTCCGCGGTGATCCTGGAAAAATCTGCCACGCCTTCATGCGAGGCCATCAGGGCATTGAGGGCATCAACCTTTTCCACAAGATCTCCCACCACCTCGGCCCGTCCTCGGATAATCACCGAGTGATAGAACTGATGGACCTGACAGACCGGGCCCTGCGGCTCAAAATCGATCCCCTTGTAGGCCAGCGGGATATCGACCTCGAAGCAGACCCTCGGATCGCGGGCGATATTGTCGATCTTCTCACCCTTATGGGCGCAATGAAAATAGATAGCCCCCTGCCAATAGACATAATTCAGCGGCGTGATATAGGGATAGCCGTCAGCCCCGACTGTGGCCAGCCGGCCGATCCGGCAACGTTTGAGTATTTCTTCAATGCTCTTTTTTTCGGTGATCTCGCACTGGCTGCGTCGCATGTTCATCCTCCTTCTTCTCGCTTTTTTTCTGTTATTCCATTTCCAAATCAAGATGAGAACGCCAAGGCAAGCGAGCAGCGACGAGACAGTACATTGAGTACGGCGAGAAGCCGCACAGCGCAGCCGACAAAGTTAACGCTTGATTTGGAATTGGAATTATACATCCAAGCCCGGTTCTGCCGCCAACTGAAGGCCGACAAGGGTCTTGATTGATTCCTTCCAGCGGATCACGGGAATATCCTGTAACTGCCGATAGAGAGTGTTGATATGGCCATCGTCCTGCTCCCGTTCGATTCTGGCAAGCTCGGCCTGCATTTCGGGCGTTTCGCAGCGCACCCGCTCAGCTATTTTATTCATTCTGCCAAGCCAGATGGAATGGCTTACAAAGGGCAGTAACTCATCGACCATGGCCACGACGTCCCCGCTATCGAGCATCGGTTCGACGCTCACCGAGGTGGCGAATCCCTGTCTGAACGCCAGTTCCAGACAGGCCTTGCGTTCGGCATAGTCCGGGGCCTGTGGTTCCCAAAAATGGAGTATCCCGGCATTACGGGCGGTGATGGTAAAGCGAAAAAGCAGCCTGTCTCTGTACGGTTGGAGATCCCGGCAAAGTTCTTCGATACAGGAAAGATGAGGTTTGGATACCACCAGAACCCGGTTTCCCACCCGCAGCAGGTTCAGGATAACCGTGCGGCAGGCTGCCAGATTCTCCGGCATGATATCATGGTTTGTCGGAAACATCACCTGACCGGCATAGAGGGGATGCCTCCTTGCCACATCTTCTTCGCTGATGTTGCAGATCTGCCATTGCTCGGCCGTTAGGAGTCGCCGGCGTTCCACCAGATCATAGCGGGCATAGCAGTAGCGGCAGCCATGCGGGCAACCGCTGCAGCAATCGACGGTGGCAACAGCCCATTCGGCGGTGCCACGCACAGATTTTTCCGAAGTTTTCATCTCAATTTTGCTCAACGGCTGCTCATTGTCCACCATCCCAGAGCCGGAAAAGTTCTCCGATGCCCTTTTTGGCCAGCTCCGCCATGACCAGGAAGGCCTCCTGGGAAAAGGGCACACCTTCAGCCGTCGACTGGATTTCAATCCACCGGCCATCCTCTGCCATGACGAAATTGGCGTCCGCCTCGGCGGCGGAATCCTCGGCATAATCCAGATCGAGCAGGGGCCGACCGGCGACAATACCGGCCGAGACGGCGGCAACCGGCAGGATCTGCGGCAGTGACGGCAGTCTGCCATCCTGCACAAGTTTTGTCAGGGCATCACGGATGGCCAGCGCCGCCCCGGTAATCGAGGCGGTACGGGTGCCTCCATCAGCGTTCAACACATCACAGTCGACCCGCAGGGTTCGCTCGCCGATGGCCGTCAAATCCACCATCATCCGCAGACTGCGGCCGATAAGCCGCTGGATCTCCAGAGTCCGGCCCGATTGCCCTGTTGTTTCACGCCTGTAGCGGCTGGAGGTGGCACAGGGCAGCATACCGTATTCTCCGGTGATCCAGCCCTGAGCCTTGCCCTTCAAAAACGGCGGCACAGCTTCTTCAATGGTGACGGCGCAGAGCACATGGGTATTGCCCATGCGGATAAGCACCGAGGCATCGGCCTGCGGCTGAAAACCTCGTTCAATGGATACCGGCCGCAGGCTGTCGGCAGGTCTTTCGGAATTACGCATAAAAATATCACCTTAAGGGAAAGCAGAAACATTCACTGGAGGACACTCAGTTTATCTGAATACACGATGCTCTAACGAAAATATAACAAAGCCCGGGCCACAGGGACAGTGGAACACCAGGCTTTAATGAAAATATGTTTTGTGGCGGGCCAGACGGTGGCGAAAAATCAGAACTTCCGCTTATCGATCACCCGAGTTCCCTTGCCCTCGAAGCGCTCCAGGGTCTTTTCCTCGACGAGTTTGACCTGCACGCCGATCCCGAGTTCCGAGGCCAGGCGGCGCTGGATAGTCTCGATCAGGGCCCGTTGTTTCTTCATCTCGTCAAAGAAGATCGACTCGACCGCCTCGACCATGACGGTCACCTTGTCTTCGTTGTGCTCGCGCTCGACGATGAGGCGGTAATGCGGTTCGGTGCCCTCAATGTCAAAGAGCACCGATTCAATCTGGGTCGGAAAGACATTCACCCCTTTGATGATGAGCATATCGTCGGTACGGCCCATGATCCGGCTCATGCGGCTGAAGGTCCGACCGCAGGGACAGGGTTCGGGCAGGAGACGGCTCAGGTCGCGGGTGCGGTAGCGGATGACCGGGAAGGCCTCTTTAGTGAGGGTGGTGATGACCAGCTCGCCGACCTCACCAGGTGCCACCGGTTCGAGTGTCGCCGGATCGAGAATCTCGACCAGGAAATGGTCCTCGTTGATATGCAGGCCATTACATTCCCGGCACTCACCGGCCACACCCGGCCCCATGACCTCCGAGAGTCCGTAGTTGTCGGTCGAGATGATGCCGAGACGTTCGTTGATCTCCCGCCGCATGGCCTCCGACCAAGGCTCGGCCCCGAAGAGGCCAAATTTCAGGGCCAGTCCGCTCGGATTGATGCCCATCTCCATCATCACGTCGGCGATCTTCAGGGCATAGGACGGCGTGCAGACCAGGGCCGTAGTCTTGAAGTCCTGCATGATCTTAATCTGGCGTTTGGTATTGCCGGCCGAGATCGGAATAACCGAGGCCCCGAGTCGCTCGGCCCCGTAGTGCAGACCGAAGCCGCCGGTGAACAACCCGTAGCCAAAGGCGATCTGGATCACGTCATCGGCGCTCAGACCAGCGCTGCGCAGGATCCGCGCCACCAGATTCGACCAGTTCTTGATATCGTTTCTGGTGTAGCCAACCACCGTGGCCATACCCGTCGTACCGGACGAGGAGTGGATGCGCACCACGTCGCGCAATGGCACGGCAAACAACCCGTAGGGGTAGTTGTCGCGCAGGTCCTGCTTCATGGTGAAGGGCAGACGGCGCAGGTCATCGAGCGAGGTAAAGGCCTCGTAATCCACCTTCAGCTCGTTGAATTTCTGCCGGTAAAACGGCACATGGGTTCCCACCCGGTAGAGGGTGGACTGCAGCCGCTCCAGCTGGAGCTGCTCCAGATCCTCTCTGGACATGCATTCGTATTCCTGTTCCCAATACATTGGATATTCTCGATAATAGGTTGTAAATGAGTAATTATTGGATCTTTTCCCGGCCCAAATAGGCCCGCTGTACATCCTGATTGGCCAGCAGGTCCTCGGCCGGTCCCTGAACAATAACCTTGCCGGTCTCAAGGACATAGCCCCGGTCAGCAATGGACAGAGCAGCCCGGGCGTTTTGTTCCACCAGTAGAACGGTATTGCCCTCCTCGCGTAATCGGACAATGATTCTAAAGATATCCCGGACGATGAGCGGGGCCAGGCCGGTTGACGGTGCATCCATCATAACGAGCGATGGCTTCGACATCAACGCCCGACCCATGGCCAGCATCTGCTGCTCGCCACCGGAGAGAGTACCGGCGAACTGGTCT
>JAUYSF010000292.1 GCA_030696435.1 Desulfoprunum sp.
TCCCCTGATCTCGCAGAAAAACTGATCGCTTTCAGACAGGATATGGTGAAAGAGGTTGAAGAAAAGTCCCGGCGAATACAGGAATGAGAGAGGAGGTAGTCTGATAGATGAACAACTCATGCTGGCTGCCCGAATCCTTTCACAAGGTGGAATTGTAGCCTTACCGACTGAGACTTGTTATGGCCTCGCAGTGGATGCTGACAACGAGAAGGCCCTGGCACGACTGTTTCAAATAAAGAAAAGGCCTTCGCATAAACCGGTCCTTCTGTTGATACATGACATTTCTCTGCTCAAATCTCTTGTCAGCACTATTCCCGAGTCCTACACCTCTCTGATCGAGAAATACTGGCCGGGGCCATTGACTCTCATTTTTCCTGCTCGGCCGGAACTCTCTGTTTATCTCACCGGAGGAACGAGGACGGTGGGGATACGGATATCTTCCCATCCGCAGGCCATGGCCCTTGGCAGACTCATCGGCAAGGCCATCACTGCAACCAGTGCCAACCTCTCAGGGCAAACTCCCGGCCAATGTCCCTCCGATGTTGAAGATTCTTTTGGCGAGAATATCGATTACGTTATTGATGGTGGAAGGACTCCGGCAGGGCTCTGCTCCACAATAATCAGCCTGCATAATGACGAACTTTGCCTGCTGCGCTCCGGTGCTATTGAGGTTGCGGGGGTGAAGACCAAACTGGCCTTTTCTCCTTTCTGAAAAATCAGCCCAATTCTAGAATAGAATTTGTGGTTTCTTGGAAAATTGTGCTAGCATAACCTGTATAAGATGGAATGACTTCATTACAAGAGAGTTGTGAAATCCCTCAGAAGTGAGGGAAAAGGATGAGATATGGCTGGATTGAGGTGGAATAAAGATTTTGCTCTAGAGCAGGCTGCTGATGATACTGATCTTCTGCAGGAACTCATCGAGATTTTCAAGGACTCCTGTGCCAATGATTTCAATCTTATTAAAGCAGGAATTGTGAAGCAGGATGCAGAACAGATTTCCAGTGCCGCTCATTCCATAAAAGGTGCGGCTGCTAGTCTGGGTATCGAAGGCATAAAGGACGTGGTGCTGGAAATGGAAAAAGACAGCAGGGCCGGTGGGATTGAGGTGGCAAAGAAATTATTGCCCGACCTGGAAATCCTTCTTGCAGAGTTGAAAAATCTCTAATTCTGACTCTTTTCCCGGACTGCAGATATGTCATCGGCGATATCTGCAGTCCGGGTTTTCTTTACAATCTACTCTCAGGCGCGGGTCATTTGTCGATATCTGATCCTGTGTGGCTGGTCGGCCTCGTTACCCAACCTGGCCTTGCGGTCCTTTTCATAATCGGAATAATTTCCTTCAAACCAGACCGCTTGTGAATCGCCTTCGAAGGCGAGGATATGGGTAGCGATGCGATCAAGAAACCAGCGATCATGGCTGATCACCACAGCGCAACCGCCGAAGTTTTCAAGGGCCTCTTCAAGTGCCCGCAATGTGTTGATGTCGAGATCATTGGTCGGTTCATCAAGCAGCAACACGTTACCACCCTCTTTGAGCGTTTTGGCCAGATGGACTCTGTTTCTCTGGCCGCCTGAAAGCAACCCAACCTTTTTCTGCTGATCTGCTCCGGAAAAGTTGAATTTGCCCACATAGGCCCGGCTGTTGATTTCCTTCGTACCGAGCCAGATGACCTCCTGATTGTCGGAAATGGCCTGCCAGATAGTCTGTTCCGGATCCAAGGTTGCACGACTCTGATCGACATACGCGAGTTTTACTGTTTCGCCCAACCGAATGGTGCCGCTGTCGGCTGATTCCTGGCCGGTAATCATTTTAAAAAGGGTGCTTTTACCGGCACCATTCGGACCGATCACACCCACTATGCCACCGGGAGGGAGTGAAAAATTTAGATCATCGATGAGAATCCTGTCGCCAAAGCATTTTTTGACATTCACCGCCTCGATGACCACCTTGCCGAGGCGTGGACCAGGGGGGATGAAGATTTCGAGATCACGGGCCAGTGTGTCGGTCTCCTGGGACATCAACTGTTCGTAGGAACTGATACGGGCTTTGGACTTGCTGCGTCGCCCTTTGGGTGACATCCTGATCCACTCCAATTCTCGCTGCAGGGTTTTCCGCCGATCGCTCTCCTTTTTTTCCTCTGAAGCCAGCCGTTTTTCCTTCTGCTCTAACCAGGAAGAGTAATTACCTTTCCAGGGAATACCCAGGCCCCGATCCAGTTCCAGTATCCATCCCGCCACATTGTCAAGAAAATACCTGTCATGGGTGACGGCGATAACGGTGCCGGCATAGCCCTGCAGGTGGTGTTCAAGCCAGGATACCGATTCGGCATCGAGGTGATTAGTCGGCTCGTCCAGGAGGAGAACATCAGGTTTTTTCAAGAGAATGCGACACAGGGCAACCCGTCTCTGCTCGCCACCGGAGAGGATACCGCATTTGCTGTCTGAGGGCGGACAACGCAGCGCGTCCATGGCCATTTCCAGCCTGCTGTCAAGATCCCAGGCAGAGAGGTGATCGAGCTTGTCCTGTACGGCAGCCTGTCGATCAATAAGAGCCTGCATCTCGTCATCGCTCATCGGCTCAGCAAATTTTTCGTTGATCTGGTTGAACTCGTCGAGGAGATCAACCGTCTCCTGGACCCCCTCTTCGACAACCTGGCGTACTGTTTTTTCAGGATCCAGGTGCGGTTCCTGATCAAGATAATCAATTGTCAGACCAGGTGAGAGTATGGTCTCACCGTTGAATTCCTTATCGATGCCTGCAAGAATTCGCAACAGGGTACTTTTACCAGAGCCATTGAGACCCAGTACGCCGATTTTGGCCCCATAAAAATAGGAGAGAGAAATATCCTTTAAAACAGGTTTGCTGTCGTAATATTTACTGACTTTGATCATCGAATAGATGATCTTTTTATCATCGGTGCTCATATGTCTTTTCCAATAGAAGATGGAGGGGTGAAATGAACAGATCAGTTGTTCATTTGAAACTGTCTAGTTTATCTGCGGAGAGGAGATAATACAAAAAAAAGAGCCACAATCAAATAGAACAGATCATGACTCTTTCATTTTTTTGAAAACTGCAGTGAAGACTATCTTTCTTTCTTGTCCTCATCTTTCAGGCCTTGCAGCATAATACCGCCGGCAAAGCCAAGAAGACCGATATCACAGACCTTTTTCAAGGCAGGTTTGACCATTGCGGCCAGCAAGCCACGTCTTCGAATCTTATCTAGATTGGCCAGTTTGGGGGGGGTATAGTCCTGGAAGAGGAGGGCGATGTCTTTTTTTCTGCCGTAATACCTGCTATTGGGGCCAAGCTTACCCTCTGCAACCTCAAGCCCTTTGGCCCCTTTTTTTACATATTTCGAAACCTCTGACTGTGGATCATCCAAATCACCGAAAATGCGTGCCCCGGTAATGCAGGTCTGAACGCAGGCCGGAGCCACTCCTTGAGCAACTCGTGGCTTGCAGTAAGTGCATTTATCTGCTTTGCCATCTGTCGACACATCATCGGTGAGGGCAGGATTGACATAACGGGCCCCATACGGGCAGGCATCGACACAGGAACCGCAACCTATACAGCGGTTTTTGTCAATCTGGACTGTGCCGTCGAAGGGATCCTTCCAGGTTGCAGCGACCTCCATCTTTTTGTTTTTTCCGGTCTCGGCATCTGTAAACGTCATTTCAACCACATCTGCAGGACAGACAGGGACACAGGCAGGTTCCGTACAGTGATTGCAGAGACCGGGATAATAGGTCGAGGCAATCTCTTCGCCAATTTTGCTTGGACCGAGCCGGTAGACCCAGTTTCTGTTGAATTCCACAGGTACTTCCCATTCGGCCTTACAAGCGATAGTGCAGGCGTGGCAGCCTACACATCGTTCAAGATCGATTATCATTCCATATTGCATCGAGGTATTCCTCCTGAGTAGGACTCACTTAGTGCGAGAAGAAAATATTATGCCGGAATATCAAGTATTTTGTCATCTTTAATAAGTTTGACAAAGTTGTTTCGCATACCGTGTGCTCCGGTCTCCGGGTCGACTGCGATCAACGTAATAAGGCTCTGATCATCAACACCGGAACCTGCAGCAACGCTGAGAAGCGGGTTGGCCGAACCATAACCATGGGCCATGTAGACGGCATCCTTACGAATGCCAGGTGTGACCTTGACGGTGGTGGTTGTCCGCGATTTAAACCCTTCGCTGTTTATGAATCCTACCTTGTCTCCGTCTTTGAGCTGCATTTTCGCAGCTGTTTCGTCGTTGATCCAGACGGGGTTATCCGGCATTGCATTATGTAGCCAGACATTATTTTGCGATCTATTGAAGGTATGCACTGGCACCCGACCATAGATAAGTCTGGCGTAACCAGCAGGAGGTGGCGCCACTGAGAGGTAGGTGGGCACGCCCGGGAAACCGGCTGCTTCAATATCTTCGTTGTAAAGAAGGACCTCAAAATCATCCGGTACGCCATAGGGATCTTTTCCTTCAAGGATATGGATACCGTCTTCTTTCTTGAGTTGAGCGAGGGAAAGATTGGCAACTTTCAAACTCTTTTCCACAAGTTCCTCAACGGTTTTGACCGGTATTTCCTGCTCATGCCCCATGCGTTTGGCGATTTCGTTGGTAATATACACGTGATCGCGGCATTCAAAAGTAGGATCAACAAGTGGCATACGGGCTGCGATGTACTGCTGGTGTTTTTCCGCGAAATTCCATTGTGTTCCGGTCTTGATAAGATCATAACGCTCCAGATAACTCACCTCAGGAAGGAGAATATCTGCCCACATAGTGGCATCGGTCGGCATGACATCAACACACATGACAAAATCCATCTGTTTGAACACGGCCTTCATTTTTTCCTGACCGGGGATAGTCTGGATGGGATTCTGGCCCCAGATGACGCAACCTTTGATCGGATAAGGTTTGCCGGTCAAGGCTGCATCACGGATGAGTTCTGTCGGGGTGCCCGGTGGGGTGTAGGGATATACGAGTTTATCTTCACCTTTATGGTTCAGGTTGTGAGTCGGGTCGGGCTCTTTTTTTGCCCAGCTGACATCTCCGACCTTTGGGGATTTTCCCGGCACCCAGCCACCTTTGACATAATAGGCACCAAGCAGGGCGGTGAGACAGGCGAGTGCGCGCTCTCGCTGGAAGTCATTGCCATACCAGGAGACATGGCGACCGGGATGAATGGAGACATGGGGGGCCTGGGATGCCAGAAGATCCGCCACTTCCTTAATTTGTGCTGCGGGAATATCACATTCCGCGGCAGCCTTCTCGAAAGTCCAGGAAGAAATACCGGTTTGAAACTCGGCAAAGCCGGAGGCATACTCCTCGATGAAGGCCTTGTCATACTTTTTCTGCTGGACCAGATAGTTCATGATTGCCAGTAAAAAGGCGGTATCCGTTCCCGGTTTAATTTTAACCCAGATATCAGATTTGGCAGCTGAGGCAGAGTAGCGGGGATCGACAACGATCAGCTTTGCACCGTTCTGTAAGCCTTTGATGTAGGCCTTGATGTGGGAGACATGGATATTCTCACCAAAGTGACTTCCGAGAAGGAGAATGGCCTTGGCATTTGGCATATCGACCTCTTCTCCAGGGGCCTTACCGGTGGTGGCCATATAAGCGGTATCGCGGATACCCCTGCACTGAAAGAAAGATGCCTCGCTCACGTTAGGTGTTCCTACGGTACGCTCAAAATAGTGCATGGGATATTTTGCCGTTGCTCCATGCGGAAATACAGCAATTCCCTGCGGTCCGTATTTATCAACTACGGCCTTGAGTTTTGTGCCACATTCGTCAAGGGCCTCCTGCCAGGAAATTTTTTTCCAGACCGGTTTTCCTCGTTCCCCGACATTTTTCAGGGGATATTTAAGACGGTCGGGATCGTACAGCAATTTTATGCCGGCATTTCCCCGAGCACAGATGGAGGTGCCGTTGTCAATTGACTTGGGATTCCCTTCCAGTTTAATCAGCCGGCCTTCGCGTTTCTTGCCGATGATTTGGCAACGCCAAAAGCACATCTCGCAAATCCCGCCGGTAACCGTCTCTTCGGCAAGACTACCCTTTGCCTCAAGTGGAGAAGGAGTGAAACCGTCTTTTGCGGAGACAACCTTTGCCAAGGGCAGGGAGAGTGCTGCAAGAGAGGCTGATTGAAGAAATCTACGCCTCGATACCTTGAATACCATTTTCGTCTTCCTCCTTTGTGAAATAGTCAATGATCTGAACAACTATTCTATAGAACGGATGCTGTGATTCCTGCACTACCCTGGGAGCAAACAAACGGAACCAGGGGAAAAACATCTGAGTCAAAAAGAGTGATTCACTTTCCTGATCCCCGGATTCAGTGAGGAGTGCAAGAAATTCAAGTTGATGGACAATATGATCCGGCAGGTCTGAGTCTTCACGCATGGAAAACCCTCTTGAGCCATAGAAAGAATTTATTTTTTCGGTGGTTTGGCCCTGCAGTGATTTGTCAAGATATACAGAGGCATAGGGTGGGGCCACAACATGGGGACTGCCGTTGATAAAAAGCCGTGTATATTCGATCTGAAGCTCTTCGAGAGGCAAGACTGGCCGGGCAAATACCCGCTCCAGTTCTTTTTTTTGTTCAAGACCGCCAATATTTTCAAGAAGTTGATAGAGGCAGTCAACATAATCCCGAGTGAACCAATGCTCTTCTGGAAATTTCATGCTCTGGGCGCAAAAGCGATATAATCCTGCAACCGCTTTGAGGTTGGGAGCACCTGAAACAGCGTTATCTTGTTCGTGTTTTCGATGGGCCTGTTGGGCGACTTGGGCGGAATTATTATTCACTATACGGTCCGGTTGATATGATTTGTACGAATGTTGAAATGCTGAGATTTTAAAAGTTTACTTGTTATGACAGACTCCTGTCAACTGCTACATTGTGGCAGTTGACAGGAGTCTTTAAAGTGCAGCCTAATAGGCCATTAGGTTGAATTCGGGATTAAAATGCGTCATTTTTTTGAAAAAGGAACAGTAAAGTTTTAGAATGTAATTAAATAATTTAATTATGATTCTGTCAATTGAATTTTTAGCAATTTTTTTAGCAAATGAGATGTAAACAATCTTGGATGAACAACCGATAGAATATTGTGTGAATCGACTTTTCACATATCGGTCAAGGATGACCGGATATTTCGCCAACAAAAAGCCAAGGAGGGCCCTGCCGTGAAGATTGCTGACTCTGCAATACATCTCAGTTCACAACACAATTACCAGGAAATCTCTAAAAAAGCCGAATCACTGACGGTTTGGGACAATCGGCCTGAAGGGATGCGTGGCTCATCAGGAAACGGCAATCGTGAGGCACAGGGTCTGAACGGGAAGAATGCAAACCAGGCAAGTCTGGTTGAACTTTCCGCGCGCTCCCAGAGGCAGCGGCACATCCATACTGTTGTGACACCTGTTGAAGAAGATAAGAAAGCGATTGCCGACTTAAATCTGAGGATTCTGGCGGCAATGGTTGAACGTCTGACCGGGAAAAAGATCGATATCACCCTTCCAGAACAAGCAGCACCGGTTGAAGGCGAAGCCCCTGTCGTTACCGAAGCAGCCCCAGTAGATCCTGCCACCAGTCAAAACCCAATTCAAGGATACGGACTCGTTTATGATTATTATGAGTCATACCAGGAGTCAGAGAGCAGCAGCTTTTCGGCACAGGGAATTGTCCGCACCGCTGATGGTCAGGAGATTGATTTTTCGGTGCAGCTTAATATGTCCAGGCAGTTCATCTCCGAAAAACAGATCAATATCCGGGCCGGAGATGCCGTAAAAGATCCTCTTATGCTCAATTTTTCCGGGTCAGCGGCAGAGATCACGCAAAGAAATTTTGTCTTTGATATCGACAGCAATGGCCAGACCGAGCAGATCTCCTTTGCCGGCCCTCAGAGCGGCTTTTTGGCTTATGATAAGAATAGCGATGGTCTGATCAATAACGGTACTGAACTGTTTGGCCCGGCAACAGGAGATGGCTTTGAAGAACTTGCCGGCTATGACAGTGACGGCAACAACTGGATCGACGAGAATGATCCCATCTATGACAAACTCAGGATTTGGATGAAAACCGCCGATGGCCAGGATCAGCTCTTTGCCCTCGGTGAAAAAGGAGTCGGAGCCATCTATCTCAATCACATCACCACACCCTTTGCCGTAAAGGATAGCAACAACGAACTGCTCGGCCAGGTGCGGACCAGTGGAATTTTTCTCGGGGAAAACGGCGGTGTCGGGACAATTCAGCAGATTGATTTGGCGGTATAAGTGTACAGGCTGTGCGATTTTCACTCAGCTCGGCTTGCAGGAGAGTATCCTGTACTAGCTGTGACTGTTAGCGAATTTTGAGTAAATACATATAGTAGCCGTTAACTTTGCCGATGAGAATTTTCGTCTCTTCATAGTCGGCATATCTTCCTGCCGCAAGCGAGTCTGTATACTCCCCGGCATTCCAGGCTGAGATGACAAGGTCCAATCTGCCATCGAATCGATAATTATATTTTGCCACCAGATAACAGGTCAACAGAATATTAACTGCCGGATCGTGGAGATCTTCTGTGGTCAGATTGGCAAGCCTTTCTCTTTCAACATAGCGAAAAACCGTGCGGGATTGGGCGAGTTCTCTTGCCGCTTTCCGTCCGGTAGCCAGCAGTATCTGCCCAAGTCCAATGGCATCTTTTGCCGAAATGGCCTGTGGATTACCTCGGGATTCGGCGAGAATAAGGGCGCGGACAAAGTCCGGCGAGACCTTGTGGCGGGGCAGAAAATAGGAAAAACTGGTGAAATAGGCGATGAGATGTTCATAACGGGAGAGGGCGTTCAGGCTGTCGGCAGATATTGCGGTATTCTGATATTTTGATACATAGCTGCCGAGATCGCAGTGGCCTTCATCCACAGCCAAGAGAGTGGCAAACAAAAGAAGTATGCTAAAACCTTTGTTATATCTGCTGATTTTCATTTATCGCCCAGGACGAAAATCGGTATTGGTGTTGAGAAACTGTAAAATTGATCTGTACAGCAGGTGGGGATCTTTGCTACCAGTGAGCTCACGTATCGAGTGCATGGCCAGAGTTGGAGCGCCTATATCGACAGTCTGAACCCCGAGTCTAGCCGCCGTCAGGGGGCCGATCGTGCTGCCGCAGGCCATGTCACTGCGCATCACGAACTCCTGTACAGCTATATCGGCTTCTCCGGCCAGGAGTTTAAAGATAGAGGAACTGATACTGTTCGTAGCATAGCGCTGTTTGGCGTTGATCTTAATCACCGGGCCCCGATTCAGCACAATCTCATGCTGGGGATCCGCAGTGTCATGGTAATTGGGATGGTGGGCATGGGCATTGTCGATTGAAATGAGAAACGAACGATGCAGGGCCATCCGCCGGATTTGAGGATCAGGCAGAAGTCGCTCAAGGACTGAATCAAGAAAGGCTCCCTGTGCACCTGTTGTCGAAACTGAGCCAGTTTCCTCATGATTGGCGCAGAAGAAGAGGCTGTTGTGTCGCTTGTCATCTTTTATGAGTGCCGACATCGCCGCATGGCAGCTCAATAGATTGTCAAGTTTACCGCTGCTGATGAATTCCTGATTGATGCCTAGAAAGGAGGGCTTCTGGGTATCGTAGCAGAAGATATCGAAGCCGAGTATCTCCTTGACTGCTGCTGCGGGGTATTGCCCGGCCAGTTGTCCCTTGAGAAGCGACGGAAAATCCGGCAACTGATTGTCCAGAGACTGGGCGATAAGAGGCACAAGGTGATTCTGGGCATTGATGGTTTTGCCCTCATTGGCGGTCCGGTCGAAATGCAGAGCAAGACTTGGTATCACAACGAGAGGCCTGGCAAAATCGACAAGAAATACCTGCAGAGAGCCATCGGCGAGTTGACAGCAGACGCGACCGGCAAGTGAAAGATCTCTGTCAAACCACGGTCCGAAAAGAGGGCCTCCATATACTTCCACTCCCAGCTGCAGATAGCTGCCTGTTAGCTTTTCGGCCCTCGGTTTAATCTGCAGACAGGGACTGTCGCTGTGAGCGGCCAGCATCCTGAAACCATCTTCTCTCGTAACTGCTGAGCCAAGATTGAAGGCAATGAGACCACCGTTGTCACGGATGAGAAAGTAGGATTTACCCTGCTCCAATGTCCAGAATTGCTCTTCATGTAAATGCATAAAGCCGGCATGGAGCAAACGTTCCGCCATGTGAGACACGGCATGAAAAGGAGAGGAAGATGCCTTAAGAAAAGAGAAAAGGCTATGGTTAAAGGCATTTTCGTTCATGTATCACCGGATCTCGAATGAAAGAGGAAACAGATGGGGTATTGAGCCAATATACTGATTCAAATCTGAGTGTTAGCCAAGTGGGGCAAAGCGTTGATAGGCGGCGATCATTGTTTGCCGGGTGCTCTCGTGCGTTGGCGTACCTGAGGAGTGAGCGTTGGCAGCAGGAAGAGAAGGGGCATCTTTTGTGTTTCGGGCCGAAATATCCGAAGTTACCAGACCGGAAAGCTCCGTCTGGAGTTCTGCGGCCTTCTCCTGCCGGGCTTGCGACTCCGTGGCTGAGGCCTGGGCCGCAATCTGACGGTCGGCTCCAGAGGGATCAGCCGGCGCCAGAGCGGCCCGGCGTATTGTCTGCATTTTTTGAATCGTTGCCTCTGGAGTGGATTCGCTGCTGATATCTATGGGCACTTCACCTCCAACCGCATAGCTGTTCCCGTCTGGC
>JAUYSF010000334.1 GCA_030696435.1 Desulfoprunum sp.
GCCTACGGTTCTGGTAAATCTTCCTCAACCGGGAACGATATGCCTTTTCTCGAGTTCCGGCCACTGGTCGGAGTCCTTCATACAATGGGAGATGAGATCACTTCCCGGATACAAGAATTGCAGGATGCCGAGAAGAAATACCGTGGTATCTTTGAAAATGCGGTGGAGGGGATCTTCCAATTCGTGCCTGATGGACACTTTCTGAGTGCCAATCCGTCAATGGCCCGGATTCTCGGATATGACTCTCCGGCAGAACTGATGAACATCGCCACGGATGTCGGCAGGCAACTATTTGTCGATTTCGAGCAATACGAAAAATTTCTTCGGGCCATTGGAAAGGAGAAAACCACTCACGCCTTTCATGTCCAGCTCTACCGCAAAAACGGAAATAAGGTGTGGGTGTCGCTTCATGCCCACCGGGTCCTCGACGAGAACGGAACCTTGCTCCTTGTCGAAGGCTTGCTTGAAGATATTTCCGAGCATTTACAAGCGGAGGCGGAACGGCTGATGCTTGAAGAGAAGCTCCATCAGTCACAGAAGATGGAGACGGTCGGACTTCTGGCAGGTGGCATAGCCCATGATTTCAATAACCTTTTAACCCCCATCATGGGGTATACCGAGCTGTTGACAACGGATCTTCCCGCAGACGATCCTCGGCGACACAAGCTGGATCAGGTCACCCTCGCGGCCGAACGAGCCCGCGATCTGGTCTCACGCTTGCTCTCCTTTAGCCGCAAACAGATCATTGAACTGAAGAAGGTGTCCCTGGGGGTGCTGATCAGCCAGTTCGAAAACATGCTTCACCGTACCATCCGTGAGAATGTCCACATTGAGGTGACGGTTTCGCCTTCGCTCGGGCTGATCAAGGCGGATCAAGGCCAGATTGAACAGATCCTGGTCAACCTGGCCATCAATGCCCAGGACGCCATGCCGGATGGCGGGACACTGACCATCGAAGCGACGGATGTGGAGCTGGATGAATCCTATACCGCCACCCATCCGGAGGTTACCGCCGGGCCCTACATTATGCTGGCGATAAGCGACACCGGGGTGGGAATGGACAAGGAAACGATGGAGCATATCTTTGACCCGTTCTTCACCACCAAAGAACTGGGCAAAGGGACCGGCCTCGGACTCTCGACGGTGTACGGCATCGTCAAACAGCATGGCGGATCGATATCCGTGTATTCGGAAAAAGGACATGGCAGTACCTTCAAGATCTTTCTGCCAAGGATTTTCGATCAGGATGTGATCGTGGAGGCCAACGAGTCGCACTTGGATGAACTGCTCTATGGCAGCGAGACAGT
This sequence comes from Desulfoprunum sp., assembly GCA_030696435.1. Lineage (GTDB taxonomy): Bacteria > Desulfobacterota > Desulfobulbia > Desulfobulbales > Desulfocapsaceae > Desulfoprunum. Next base: position 1,308 of record JAUYSF010000334.1, read on the forward strand.
GCTACTCGTTGAAGACAACGCCATAGTCAGAGACCTCGCCTTCACGATTCTGCAGAGTCTGGGATATCAGGTGCTGGTAGCGGAAACGCCCGATCAGTGCCTCGAAATGATCGCCGCATACGCAGGTCCTATTGAACTGCTCCTAACGGATGTGGTGATGCCGGGGATGAACGGCAGAAATCTTTTTGAACGGCTCCGTCCCGAACTGCCCGGACTCAAGGTCCTGTTCATGTCGGGATATACCACTAATGTGATCATGCACCATGGAGTCATTGACGAAGGCGTCCATTTTCTGCAGAAACCGTTTTCGATGCTTGCCCTTTCGCAAAAGATACGAGAGGTGCTTGCCTCATAGGATGTCCTTGTTTGACCTTTCGCTCGCTTCTTCTCATTTCTGAAACATCGCTTTACAGGAAAAGCCCATTGAGCGGATCGTCTTTTGGGGGGCAGCCGTCATACCGGGCATTGATACAACCTGTTACAATTTTTTACCTCCCTGAGAGGAAGATTATCCCGGCCTGCGCTAGTGTATTGGACAAGAAAGGGGAGCGGTATTTGTCCCCATCATCCAATTCACCTACAAGGAGGGACGTCATGAAAAAATGGGCAATTGTTATCGTCACGTTGTTAACGGGAGGCAGCCTGCTGCTGTTCGGCGGCTGCAAGCATGGGCTGCAAGGCAAGGAGGCGCGCATTGATTTTATTATCGATTACCTGGAGGAAGTCCTGGATCTCGACACACATCAACAGGCCAAACTTGCGGAAATCAGGAAAGAATTGACCGCCGAGCTGGTCGTCCTGCAAGAGTCCAGAAAGAAAATGTACCCGTTGTTCAAGGAGCAACTGGCTTCCGAGAAAATCGATACGGCAGTGGTGAAGCAGGCCATCGGCGAGCATCGCCAGCAATTTGACCGAGTTTTTGATCTGGCTATCGAGCGCCTGGCTGAATTCCATGCGATCCTGACGCCAGCGCAGCGCCAGAAACTACTTGCAAAGCTTGAGAAAATGGAGAAATCACATGGGAAGTGTGTGATAAACTAAGGAAACCGCTACGACACCGAGGGGAGAATGCCTGCAACCATCCCCCTGGTGTTGTAGTGAGATTTTGACAACTCTTGAAGGGCGGATGGACGTATGAAGACCAGCATCCTGATCATTGACGATGACGACAAACTGAACCGACTGCTGCAGGCCTTTCTGGCCGGTTTCAACATGGAGGTCGTCAGCGCCACCAAGCCGTCGGTGGGACTGAAGCTGCTCAGGGATCGCCGGCCTGACTTGGTGATCCTCGACCTGATGCTGCCGGAGATGGATGGATTTGCCGTCTGCCGGGAGATCCGCCGGCTGTCGACGGTACCGATCATCATGCTCACCGCTCGCGGCGATCTTGCTGACCGGATCGTCGGGCTGGAGTTGGGGGCGGACGATTATCTGGCCAAGCCTTTCGAACCACGCGAGTTGGTCGCTCGAATCCAATCGGTACTGCGCCGTTGTCGCCAGGATTTACGGCCGGACACCATCGCGGCGGGCCGGGTTACAATCGACCGGACGGCCCGCACCGTCTATCTGGACAACGCCGCCATCGACCTGTCGACCAACGAATATGACCTGCTGGCCCTGCTCGTCGGCAGGCCCGGCCGGGTCTTCTCCCGCGACGATATCCTCCAGGAGATGCGCGGTACGGATTGCGATGCCTTCAACCGTACCGTGGACGTCACCATCAGCAGGTTGCGCCAGAAGCTGGGCGACGATCCCCGTTATCCCCGCCTGATCAAAACGGTGTGGGGTGCGGGCTATGCTTTTATGGAAGGCGGCGGTGATGCGAGTGCAATCGATGAGTAGGATCAAAAGGCTGTTTTCCTCGGTTTTTGTCAGGCTCCTGCTGGTCTGTCTCTTTGCCTGGCTGTTGATCACCGTGGCAGTGAGCGTGCTTTTTATCAGCCACCGGTTCATGGCCGGCGTGCCGTACAGTCCCCTGGTCGCCCACTACCTCGAATACCTGGTCGCCGATCTAAACGGGCAGCAGGAGCGCGCCGTTTTGCTCGCCAACCGGCTGGGAATCGACATAGAGTATCAGGGCGAAAACTCCCGTTGGTCGAGCGGTGGCACCCCTTTGCCCAAAAGTCTGCACTTTTTTCAGGCGCCAAGGGGTAAGGGCATGGCCTTCGCCTTTCGTCGCGGCGTGAAATACCTGCGCTATCAACACCCGACCGGCACCTATCTGTTCACCGTGCCCGACAATTATGGGGAGGACCAGCTGCAGTCCGGCCCTCATCTTTTCGCCCTGGTTATCATCGCCCTGGTTTTTGCCGGGGCATATCTCCTGATTCGCCGCATTCTCGCCCCGATTTCCATCCTCCACGAGGCGACCCGCAAGGTGGGCAAGGGTGATCTCAGCCACAAAGTGCTGGTGCAGGGCAACAGCGAACTGGCCAGGCTGGCCGACAGCTTCAACGACATGGTCCGGCAAGTACGGGAAATGATTACTGCTAAGGAACAGTTGCTGCGGGATGTCAGCCATGAACTGCGTTCTCCGTTGACCCGGATCAAGGTGCTCCTGGAAATGGTCGAGCCACCCGACCGTGTCGAGTTGATCCGCGGTGATGTTAGGGAGCTGGAGGATTTGGTTACCTCGATCCTCGAGACCGCCCGCCATTTCCACCAGCTGGACGGACTGAGCATGGAGGAAGTTGACCTCTGTGATCTCGTTGCCGAGGCGATCAAGCGGCGGGGCGAGGAGGCGGCGGAGGTCGTTCTGGAAGTTCCGGAACATCCGGTCATGGCCAGGATCGACCGGCGCCTCTTTGCCAGGGTGACGGACAATCTCCTGGCCAATGCTCTGGTGCATGGCTTGCCGGCGGTCGGACCGGTCAGGGTGCGGATCGAGCAGGGCACTTGCGGCATCGAATTCTCAGTGGTCGACAGCGGGCCGGGGATCGGTGAGGAGGACCTGCCCCATGTCATGGAGCCCTTCTATCAAGCGGACAAATCTCGAAGTCGGGAAAACAACGGCTACGGCCTCGGTCTCTGCCTGTGCAAGACCATCGTCGAAGCCCATGGCGGCGAACTCATCCTGTCCAGCCAGCGGGGCCGAGGGACCACGGCCTTGGTGCGATTGGCCGCCGGTCCCGGTCAACCTGCCGAGCCGTTATCCTGACCGTAGCTCCTTGGCCGTCTGCATCTCCGATGTTCTCGCAAAGGCTTCGAGGTGGGAGGTGGGGTCAGAGGCGGGGTCAAGGCGGGGTCAAGGCGGGGTCAAGTCTGCCGTTGGCTTTTATCCAGTTTTGTCCGTATCTCTTGCAGATCCTTTTGAATCACCCGGTCTTTTTTCAAGCGCAGCTTCACCCGCTCAATCGCACTGCTGACCGTGCTGTAATTGCTCATGCCAAAGCTTTCCCCCACTTCAATGAGGGTTTGTCGGCTCAAAAGGCGGATCAGATACATTGCCACTTCCCGTGGCAGGTTTTCCCTTCCTCTTCGGGATACTGCGATCTGCTCTTTTGGCACCTGGAAATGATCACAGACCATGGTAATGATCTCTGCCGCTGTCGGACCGAATATCCGAGACTCCGGTATCTCTTCCTGGAAGCCGAGGTGTTGGAATTTCTCTTTCAGCCAGTCCTTGAAAACAGTCCCTCCCAGTACGGATGGCAGATTTTTCAAGAGATAGAATCGCTCGATCTCTTCCGATTCGTCCAGAGAGACAAAGTCTTGATAGGCTGCCCTTTGGCCGGTCTTCTTTGCGCAGAGCATGGACAACAGAAAATCCCTCTCCAGCCACGCCCATTTCTTTGCAGTAGAGACATAGCCCTGATGACTGCTCCAGGAAAAATCAGCCAGCGAGTTAACCAACCCTGCCCGTATCGGGTTTCTGTGGATATAGCGCAGTACTTCGAGGAGATGGCTGTCCGCCTCTACCAGCACCGATTTATATCTGCCTCGGAATACCTGGCCGTCAGTTTCGTGCTGACGATTGAAACGCTGGGTATAGACTCCGTTCACATGCCGCATGCACCGGGAGATATTGCCATTCGGCGTATTAACCAGCAAATGATAATGATTGGGCATCAGACAATATGCCGCGATCTTGATATTCCAGCCGACTGATGTCTCCTGCAGAATCTGGAGGAAGGATTCATAGTCCGTTCGTGACAGGAAGACCTCTTCCCTCCTCCTGCCGCGGTTCATGACATGATACCATGCCCCCGGATATTCTATGCGTAATGGTCTTGACATACTCTCAACCTGTAACACGTTTCATAATAAAAGCCAAAGACAGACTTGACCCCTTTCTTGACCCCTTTCTGACCTTCCTTGACAAGGGGCCTTTTAATGGGTGACCCCTTTCGCCACTTTCTGACCCCTTTCTATTCAGCGGCTTTCGTTATCGACAAGCCGAAAAGCTCTTGGCGCCGCGTTCGGATAATCTCGCCGGGATGGGGCGGATTCTTTTTTTTATCATGGCTATTGCCCGCAATACCCATTGGAGCAATAGCCATGTTGTCATCCATGCAGCGGCCTAGCCTCAAGACGAACACCAAGCGCCCCGCAAACCCGGTTTATCGTATCGAATCGCGGGCGGGCATTCGGCCTGAGAGCTTTATACAAGGCCTCGCGGGTCAGCCCGGCTGCCCTCGCTACCTCGCTCATGCCACGCGCACGGGCCGCCAGACCCAACGCATGCGCCAACTCAGCAGCATCCCCTTCTTCGATTACAAGCGTCAAGTAGGTGGCAATATCCTCCTCGCTTTTCAGGTGCTCGGTAATATCAAATTCCGGCAAACCGGAGATACGTAGTTTCCCTGTCATGGTTTACTCCTCAATAGTGGCCGCTATCCTTGCGGCCTTGGCAATATCGACGGCCTGGGTGGATTTATCCCCACCGCCAAGCATTACAATCAACATGCCGTCTCGCTGAATATAATACATACGCCAGCCGGGACCGAAATGCTCGCGCATCTCAAACACACCGCCTCTTACCGCCCTTACGTCACCCAGCTGCCCGCGCTGCGCCTTGTCCAGGCGGCGGGCCAGACGAAGTCGCGTCATACGGTCCTTCAACCCGGAAAGCCAGGCATCAAACTCTGGAATCGTTTTGATTGTGAACATACTTTATGTGTAGTCGTTCGATTACAGGAAGTCAAGGCCAATCTTTATTACCAGCCATCCGCCAATCGAATTGGCATAGGGGGGGGCCCATTTGGGGAAAGAAAAAGGGGAAAAAGGGGTCACCCATTATAAGATCCCTTGTCAAGAAATAATATTCCCCGTTAAGGAAAAACTCCCTTCTCTTCCTTGCAAGGATTCACAGTTACCAGCTAACTCCAGTCCTGCAGAATACCGGTTTTTTATCGCATCCGTTATTTCAACTTTACGTGTCAGTGATATCCTCACCGCACCAGTCACCCGTCAGGATTAAGGCGAGGGCAGAGAAAAGAATTGGTGCCATACTGTGTCCAGTCTGCCTTTGGCTTTTATCGATCTTTATTCTTATGACTTCTTCTACGGCCCACTCATCACACATTATTGTGCTCACAAAAAGCACTGCCGGCCGTGCTGAAAATAGCAATCAAGAATGATTTGCTCCATCTTGGTCAGTGATTGCCAACTCGAGAAGGGAACTTGGGAAATGGCAGATTTCCATTTCCGGCGGGTTTGCTGCATCTCCATCCTCCCCCTGTACACACAGGGGGAGGCTATAAGCATTAATTCACCCGCCGATCCCGGCCCTGCCATTCCTTCTCACGTAGCTTAAACTTCTGGATCTTGCCGGTAGCCGTCTTCGGTAATCCGCCGAATTCGACATACTTTGGTGCCTTGAACTTGGCCATCCGTTCTTTGCAGAAGGCGATGATGTCCTCAGCAGTCGGCGAGGTACCTTCTTTGGCGACGACGAAGGCCTTGGCCACCTCGCCCCACTTCTCATCGGGCACGGCGATCACCGCAACCTCCAGGACATCCGGGTGACGGTAGATGACGTTTTCGACCTCGACGGTCGAGATGTTCTCACCGCCGCTGATAATGATGTCTTTTTTGCGGTCCATGATCTGGATGTAATTGTCAGGATGCATGACCGCCAGATCGCCACTGTGGAACCAGCCGCCCTCAAAGGCCGTGTCCGTGGCCTTGGTATCTTTATAATAGCCCATCATCACGTTGTTGCCGCGCATGACGATCTCGCCAATGGTCTTGCCATCCCGCGGGACCGGTTGCATGGTCAGCACGTCAACCACATCGGCATACATCGCCACCACATAGGCCACGCCCTGACGGGATTTGATCTTGGCCTGTTCTTCGGGCGAGAGATCCGCCCACTCTTC
>JAUYSF010000368.1 GCA_030696435.1 Desulfoprunum sp.
ATAATAAGCTCAGTATGCTTGACCTTCTCCATGATGCCGCTTTTCTTTACAAACATCCCCACGTCATCACCACCGAACTTGCCGGCAGCCCAGGCAGTTAGGACCGACAGTCCCTCGGAATCCTTGATCAACAACCAGGCCGGTACCCTGCTCGCCTCGATCTCACCGGAGACGATAAAGTAGGTCAGGGCAAAGTTGGTCGTCACCAGCACCGGCGAGTTCTCATCCGGGTTGCCGATTTCGAAGATGCCCTCGGTGACGGTCATTGGTCGCTGTGGATCAGTGAAGATATTGAGGCGTTCCAGCAGCAGCGGGAACATCACCTCGGTGGTCATATCGGAGAGGACCACGATACCGCCGTATTTGGAGACATACATAGCGGCGATGAGGGCCTCCATATCGAGGTTCGAGGCCATCTCACAGGGAAAGGTGATGGTCGGGAAACCAACGGAGCGGTTACTGTCCTTCAACGCAGCCCGACGCAGGCCAACCTGATCGGCGAGGGCCTGTTTGAGCTCCCTGGCCCCACTGTCAAGGACCAGATCCTTGAGCCCCATCGCCGTCAACTTGTCGGTGAGCGCGATGACACCCTCGATAGAGCCGGCCTTTACCGCCAGGGGCAGATCGTTATCTTTGGCAATCTTGCCGAAGGCCTCGACGTTTGCCTCAGTCGCCGCGTAGAGCAACGGTCTCTTGAATCCGCAGGTCTCAACGGCAGCCTGCATAACACCAGCATCCTCGGTCATCAGCACCAGATTGAATTCGGTGGTCTCAGCAATCATCTTTGCAAGAGCCGCAAAGGCGGCCTTATCGCCATTAACATCCTTGAGGGCGACCAACTCCGGCCGCAGATTCAGGCCGACGCGCTCATACTGGATCGCATTCCACACCTTGAGCTTGACCTCAGCTGCCGCCGGGGCTGTATCGGAGGTCATGAGGCCTGCGAATACTGTCTGGTTAAAAAAGGTTTTTTCATGCCGGTAAAGTACTGTCTCGCCACCAACGGTCACCCGACGCACACCCTTGCCGATGACCACCGGTCGAATCGGCGGGGCAGAAGCCTCAGCCAGCTGAGCCCTCGCCTCATCCGAGACATAGGGGCAACTGTCCAGTTCGGCCTTTGAGGATGCCAGATTCATCGCAAAGGCCAGGCAGGTCGGAACACCACACTCTTTACAGTTTGTCTTCGGCAGGAGTTTGAATATCTGAATACCTGTTAACGCCATTTCCGTTATCTCCTTATGTTCATATCAGGATGGTCACTGCCATAACCGACCGGATGTTCAGATCCGACCGGTTACCTTGCCTCGGACTAACCAATGATAGGCTCCATGCTTAATGCCGGATGCCCTTTTTCCTGCAGAAATGGCAGGATCTCTTCTTCGGTGATTCCGATCGTTTCATCGGCGATCATATCGGCGAAGTTCTCGACACCCATTTCCTTTCCGCGTGCATTAAGCTTGTCATACATCTCGTCTTTGACCACCTTCGGCATCCAGACCATCCGCAGGATACCTCCATCACCAAGGATGAATTTCTTTTGGGTGATATTGTATTTGGAATGACCGATAAAACCCGGAGACGAGGCACCACCGCCCATGACGCCGGCAAGGGTAGTGAATTTCATACCGGAGGGTGTTTCGCCCGCATAGTCACGGCCGACGGTCATAACTCCATTACACGAGGGCAACATGGCGGCAATACATTCACAGCAGCCGCAGGTCGTCATCGGGGCATGGACCATAGAGTAGAAGTTATAGGTATCAATAGCCCCTTTTGAGGCCTTCTTAATAAACTCATCAACACCTTCAAAGCGACCGCGCAGAGGATCAAGGACTTTGCCTTTCAATACCGGCTGGTTGGGTCCGGTCGGATTGATCTCAAACGAGGCCTTGCAGTCCATCCAGTTATAGGCACCGCAGAGCCCGGTCCGCTCAGGGCTGACCGTACAGACATGGCTGGGGGCAAAAGACTGGCAGAGGGTGCAAGAGTAGAAGGTCTCGACATCTTCATCGGTCATCTTGTCGACACGTTCGTCACGGACCTTGTACTCAGCCCGAGCCCTGGCGGTCAGTTTATCCACATCCTCTTTCTTGGTATACAGGGTGACCTGAACCTTATCAACTATCTTCTTGAAATCCTGATGGAATTTTGCATGAAGGACAACACCGATATCCTTTAAGGTAAAGCCCTTCTCGATGGCCGCCTTGCTGACCCGGACCCAGGAGATATCCCTCTGACCGATATGCATGATACCTTGGGTATAGTTGATCAGATGGTGGATTTGCCGTTCCAGAATCGGCTCGAAATCCGTCTGGAATTCCCGGCCGGCAATCTGGACAAAGATACCCAGAGGCAGGGTATCGCCTTCCTTGAGATCGCCGATGTCAGGCCCATTGACAATGACCTTGCCGTCCTCGATCTCGCTCATTTCAGCCATATTGACCAGTTCGGTGCACTGAGTCTTGCCACCGCCCATCTGGCAGAACAGATCACCACCCCGAACGCGCTCGCCCTCAAAGGCCGGGCCGAAGGCGCAGGGAATGTCGATCTCGGTAATATTGATCTTGAGTCCCCGAACCTCGACTGATTTCTGGCAGATCTCGCTATGGGGGACATTAGCGACAACATGTTCATAGGTACAGATACCGGTCGGCAGGATCTCCGGGATGTCGGTGTCAGCAAGGGTTGGGAATCCCCAGTTGACGCAGCCGGCAGCGGCTACGGCCCACTCGGTGCCGACATCGCCCAGGGCGTTAACGAAGGCAAAGATCCTGTTCTTGTTATACATCAACATCTTGCGGTAATCACCCGGCTCGACACCACCAAAGGCCATAGCAGCCCGGTTGGCAAAACCCAGGGCAAAGACCGCAGAGGAGATGTCCGGTCCGAAGGGCACGATACGGGTCTTCCAACCTACCTGCATCCCGGCCTCAAGGCACTGCTCAATAACTGTCTTGCCGTTGTGGTTGGCGGCGCAGAAGATATACAGACTCTTCTTCTGATAATCCTCGACGATCATCTTGGCAGTCGCGGCATCAGGAGCTGCACCGACGATGGCGGCAAAGCCCGGGGCAGATCCGTCAACGAACTCGACACCACGTTTACGCAGGATGGTATCATCGGCAGGCCCAACCCAGATCTTGCCGGCCTCAATATCCGGGTCCTCACCGAGCATATAGAAATCAGGCTCTCGCAGGATGCGCAGGGCCTCTTTGATTTCATAGGCAAAGATTCCAGCCATACCGGCATCAAGCAGAGGGCCGAGATAAGGCAGGTGATTGCTGCCCTTGATATGCGGCGGCAACAGGCCACGGGCAAACGCCATCGGTTTTTTGAGATCCTCAAGGGTCTCGACCTTCATACCGGTAAGGGAATAGATGACCGGCAGGTAGTATGCAGTATTGGGAAAACCAACTTTGGTATCGGCATTGTAAGTCTGAAGGGCCTTCTCAAGCTCTCCTTCGACCTGGGAGACGACTTTATAGCCACCCTGTATCGCGGCAAACGCTACTAATCTTGACATGCTTTCCTCCTTTGTTGAGGATCGATTGTATAGTTTTGTGTTATATACCTATCAGGCCTCTGCCTCAAGTTTCTGTCTGTCGGCCATATCCATAAGAACCCTGTCTCGGGCTTTGTCAATGCCCAGCTCTTTACGTTTTTTATCGATGTGGGCAATCATCAAATGGGCATGCTTGATCGGGTCGGCCTCGCAATCCCACATACCGCCATACATTGTTTCCATATCCTTATAGAGATGTTTTTTGAACACAGGCGCGCCTTCCAGCGGCAGTGAATAGCCGAACACGGTATAGACACCTGATGCGACAAAATACTGACCGATGGCGATGGCCTTTTCGCTCATCCACTCCGGGGCACTACCAGCAGCCGGAAGGTCACAGATATCGTTGCCAAGACCACCGGCCTTGACCACCTCGGTTGCAGCCAGCAGGATACGACTGTTATCGACACAGGAACCGAGGTGCAGAACCGGCGGGATACCAACGGTCTCACAGACCTCCGCAAGTCCCGGTCCGCAGTGAACTGCGGCGGCACCTGGAGTCAACAGTCCATGGATACCGGCGGTAATAGCGCTGCAGCCGGTGGTAAGGACAAGGACGTCGTTCTTGATCAGTTCTTTGATAAGGACGATATGCTGTTCATTGTGCTTGGTCCTGGCGTTGTTGCAGCCGACGACGCCGGCAATACCGCGAATACGACCGTTGATGATGTTGTCATTGAGGGTATAATAACTACCCCGGAAGGTTCCGCCCAGATGATACTGAATGGATTCAACACCGAATCCAGCGATCTGGGTGGTCTTGTGGCGCGGTATCATGACATCGGCGCCACGTTTTTTAAAGTTCTCAATAGCCATCTTGACGATGCGGATGGCATCCTGCATGGCATAGTGTTCATTGAACTCGATATGGATGACATTTTCCTGTTCCATCTTGGCGATGGGATGGGTGGTGATGAGCAAGGTGTGAAAACATTTCGCGACGTTGGCCAAATTCTGAAAGACACACTGGACATCAACGACCATTGCATCGCAGGCACCGGTAATAATCGCAAGTTCCTGCTGCAGGAAATTCCCTGCCGGAGGAATACCATGACGCTGCAGGATCTCATTGGCTGTACAGCAGATACCGGCGAGTTGAATGCCCTTGGCACCATGCTCCTTGGCATAAGCAATCATCTCCTGGGATTGGGTGGCAGCGACAATCATCTCGGACAACAGCGGCTCATGGCCATGGACGATGATATTGACATGATCCTCTTTCATAACCCCGAGATTGGCCTCGGACTGCAGGGGAGTCGGACTGCCGAACATAACATCCTGCAGGTCGGTGGCAATCATCGCCCCACCCCAACCATCTGCTAGTGACGCGCGGGTTCCCTGTTTCATCAGGTTCTTGTAGTCCTGATCAACACCCATATGGGTCCGGTGCATGATCTCAACAATCTCCCGGTCAATATTTCGGGGCAAAACCCCCTGCTTTGCCCATTTTTCTTGCAAAGGCTTGGGCGCCCTCTTCAGGTAGGCTAGCGTACCCTCGGTTTTGCCCCATTCATTCATGGCCGCCTCTGCAACGCCCAGGGCGATCTCACTGAGATCCCTGTCGACTTTTTTGCCGTCAACCTCAACTGTCGTGGCCACGTCAAAGTACGGGGCGATCTGGATCAGTCTGGCTGGATCTTTGATGGTATAATCCTTGCTCTCTCCTCTGGCGACTGCCAGAAAGGTTTCCGCCACGCCACGGCCGTGATCTGAATGGGCCGCGGCTCCGGCTGCGATCATCCTGAGAAAATTACGGGCAGCAATGGTATTTGGGGTGGCCCCGCACAGGCCCTTTCTGGTGTCTTCGCCCTCAACTCCACCCTTTGGCAGGGGCAGACGGCACGGACCCATGGCGCAATTCTTACAACAGATTCCCTGCAAACCGATGGCACAGGGTTTCATGGTCACTGCACGATCAAAAACCGTTTCAATCTGAAGCTTATGGGCGCGGCGTATCATCTCCTGGGTAGATACCTCGATGGATGCCTCCATCGGATCTGCCAGCTGTGGGGCTTTTACGGCACTCGTTTTTGTTTCTTCTACCATGAGAAGTTCCTCCTCGAATTATGATCAAAAAATAACCAATTGCTCTAGGATCAATGCTGATACTGCAACCTCGTCAATTGACCTGCCTCTTGTGGAATCTATTCAACATCTCCAGTATTTTTTCCTGTTCAGTCTTCTGGACCGCAACAGGCGTCATGGTGACTTTTCCGGACGAAACCGCATGGCTTTTTCCGGCGGCGCTCTTGCGCTCCAGCTCCCGTTTTTCCTTCAAGGCCTTCTCGTCAGCATCCCGCGCAGCCTTCGCTGCCAGGATGGCATCCGCCTCAGCCTGGGCCTTGGCCGCAGCTGCAGCTTTTGCATTCGCCTCGGCATCGGCCTTGGCCTTGGCCTCGGTTTCCACTTTAGTCTTGGCATCTGCTTCGGCCTTGGCCTTGGCATCAGTCTCTGCCTTGGCCTTCGCCTCTGCCTGAGCCTTAGCCTCAGCTGCCGGATCAAGGGCAGGGGCCGCAGGGGCATCTACCTTGGCCTCAACTTTTGACGCAGCTGGTTTTGCCACTTCTGCTTTTGCAGCAGGGGTGGCGGCCGGTGCGGCAGCCTTTGCCGGTGCGGGTTTTTTCTTTTCTTCCTCAATAGTCAAATCAAGCTGTGGGGCGAGAGCTGCGAAATCAACTTTGACATCCGCCATCTTTTTGGCGATGGGAGCTGTCTCCATAGCAGATCCACCACCGGCCAGGATCCTGATGTAATCCTTGACGAGACGTATGGATTCCGGGTGGCGCATGATAAGGATGCTCGTACCGCTCATCAGGTAGGAAACCGCCCCGATAGCCTCCATCATGATGCCACGTTTTTCAGGATCGCCAAGTAAAGGGGCATCTTCTACAGTCTGTTTGGCCTCTTTACACTTCCAAATCTCGTTACCGAGATTGTTGATCATCGGATATTGGAGTTTCTCGTCGCCCTGGGTCATAGCCGCCATGGTCAAACGCTCCATGACAGAATAGGAGTATTCCAAACCATATCCCAGACCACCGGTGGTGGGATCGACAAGAACCCTTTCCATCGGCATGCCGAAATTTTCCAGAAGAATATTGATCTGCTTGGCCAGATTGACATCGATCGGTGAGGAAGCGATGATACTATGGCCATAGCCCATCGCCGCTGCGGCGATACCCTTGTAATTCTTTTCCTCAACCGGTCCGAGGATAATATTACCGCCCTGACAGGCCTCACATACCACCTTGAAGACCTCTTCATCCTTGGCTGGTGAAGCGCATCCCCAAACGATCAGGGGCACATTAATGGCCTCCATCACCTTCTTGACCGTGGCAGCGGCATCTGCCGCAGGGGCATCCCGATCATTGGGATCGGTACTCTTCAATTGCAGGACAATGGCCTCAGCGCCATAAACATCAATACATTTTTTGGCCCAGGCCACAGGATCTGCAATCACATCCCTGAAGTGGGCGAGCGCAGGCTCGGCCCAGTCTTCCGGTGCCATATCCCAGATCTCCATGGCGATCAGGGGCTTATTGGGCATCTCACCCTCGAATGTATAAAAGGGATAGCAGGTCTGGCCTCCAACGGTAACGGATGAGTCCTTTTTACCAATGGATATTTCCCTTATGCCTCCGGTATAGGATTCCTTCTTCATTTCAAATCCCACGATTACCTCCTTGCATCTGAGTGATTATTCTCCTCAAGGTTATTGTTTCAAGGTTACCAGTCTCTGCAGCGCAAAGCCCTGCCCCTGTAACGCCAACCTCCCCTTTTTCTGCTCCAACTATTTTCGAACCAATATCATCTGTTCAACTCAATTCATCAATTAGGCCTCAAAAGCCCCACGACCTCCTGTATCGACCTTTTTTGTGCCTCAATGCGTTGTTTCGTCCGAGGGAATTTCTCGATTTCCGTATGGGGAAGAAACATGGCTGCCACGTAATTGCTCATATAGGACGGAGTTTCCGACAACTCAAAATTGGTCATTTTTTTGGTTACTTCAACGACATCTTTACGGATTCTGTTGGTCAGTGAGCTCATCCTGGCGCCCATGAGAGAACCGTTGCCGATAAAAGTAACCCGTTCCGCCTCAATCTCGGGCAGCAGGCCGATGGTCATCGCCCTATCAAGATCGATATAACTGCCGAAACCTCCTGCCAGGATAATATGTTCTACCATATCCATGGTCAGCCCAACCTCTTCAAGGAGGGTCATACAACCGCTGTATATTGCCCCTTTGGCCCGGATGAGATTATCAATATCGGGCTCTGAAAGGGAGATATCCCTGCCGATCTGCGTCTCTTCCTTCCAAGCAAGGACATATTCCCAGATACCGTTATTCTTACGGATCCGTTGGGTGTTCAGCTCCCGGTTGAAATGGCCTCTGTTGTTGATCAGTCCGGTCTCAAGCATTACCGCTGTCATGGTGATAAGACCCGAGCCGCAGATGCCCTTTGGCCGTACATCACCGATGGTGACAAGCATCGGTTCAAAGCTTACCGGATCGAGAGAGAAGTCCTCGATGGCGCCCTTCGCTGCCCGCATACCAAACTCAACGCCACCGCCCTCAAAGGCCGGGCCTGCCGAACAGGCCGTGCAGGCCAGCCAGTCCTGATTGCCGATGACAATCTCGGCATTGGTGCCGATATCGAGAAAAAGGGTCAAGCGCTCGCTGCGATACATCCCTGAGCCCATGACCCCGGCGACGATATCGCCACCGACATAACTTGATACCACCGGATAGAGAAGGGCTATGACCTTCTCGTTGATGTCTATGCCAATCGATGCGGCGTCAAAGGGTGGATACATTGTCGATGCCGGCACATACGGGGCCCGACGCAGATAACGAGGATCAATGTCAAGCAAGAGCTGGGGTCATAGTCGTGTTGCCTGCCAGGGTGATTGTCGCGATATTCTCCCGTCCGACCTTGGCCTGGCCGATGATCTCCTTGATCACCTTATTGAGTGTGGCAACAACAACCTCCTGAAGTTTCTTGCGCCCCTCTGGTTTCTCAGCGAACATGATCCGACTGATCACATCCTCGCCATAACTGATCTGGCCGTTAAAATCACCGTATTCACCCAGACAATCACCGCTGGCCAAATCAATTAACTGGCCATAGACCGTCGTGGTACCGATGTCCATGGCTATTGCATAGCTTTGCGAGGTCGTATCCCCGGCCTGAACATCTGTAATGAGCGTCTTACCGTCATCTCGTACAGGCCTGACAAGCGTCACGGTGACCTTAAAATCATTTTCACGCAGAGTTGCCGGCAGTTTTCTGATGACCGACATGGTCAGTTCGAGTTTGTGCTCGTCCGCCTTGAGTTTGAGATACTCAACAAGCCTTGTGACATCAGGCATATTGTTCTGGGCATCGGGTGGTGAGAGTTCCAGAAAGATTTTTTCGACGGGAGGAATAAACAGCCCCTGCTCCTTGAGGCTGTTAAAATCCATGTGCTTTATGGTGGCAGTCCTTCGCGGAGCACCCAGTTTGTTGAGGACACTTGTGTCTATGGAAGATTCGACGGGTATCCGCACCGTTACATCTTCAATAACCCGTGCCAGGCAGGCCAGGCGGAAGCCCTTCTCGACATCCTCCTTGCTGAGTCTCTCCGAGACACCGTCCAGGACTCGACCATCTTCAATCAGGACTCTGCATTTGCCGCATACGCCTTCGCCACCGCAAGAGGCATTGACATGTACTCCCGCCCCGAGGGCAGTACGTATGAGGCTCTCACCTGGAGAAACTGCTATTTCTCTGTTGTGAGGCAGAAATGTGACTTTACACGTATCCATTCGGGTTTCCACAACTAGCTCCGGAAACAGCCTCCCTGAACTACACGTTTTCCATCAGAACCACCAGCAACCATCCGCATGCACCTTTTCAGGAGCCTTGGATGCGACCGGTGGAACATCAGGTAGAAAATCTCTCGATGCCGTTACTCCACACAAGAGAATTCGTATTAATAAATACCTCAGTTTACAGACAAACAAACATTCTTTTTGTTAGAGTCGGCCATAACTCCCGCTGATAAGAGCAACTCTCATTACCTGCCGAGAGGATCAATTCTTATTCTCTGAAAAATGCCAAAAAAAGCAGCTTCCTTTTCGGTCGGACTACCCATATTCCGTTTACAAAACTGCCAAGGAAAGCCATCCGAAAACTGGTCCCTATTATTGTCTCCAAAGAAGTTCAATAATAAGGTGCAATCCTGATCTCAAGTTCCCCCAGGCCCTCGATCCCCCGAATCGACGAAGCAATCCTCGCCTCAATGGCGGCAGACTGCTCCTCGGGGGCCTTGACATCAATATGCACCCTACCCGAATCGACAAAGACTCCTGCTGTAGGGAAATCGAAGAGGGCCGCCTTCACCTCCGCCGATAAGGCGAGATCCTGTATCCTTTTCACCGAGGTCTCCGTCGGCTGATAGCAGGGAAGCCCTGCCGCCTGGACTATCAACGCTGCGGCATCACCGGTACTCATGGAACTGATATTGAGCACCATATCGTAAAGACTGGGATCAACAATATCAATGCCATAGAGAAGCATGGCCCACTTCCGTCTCTCTTCATCATCAATCTTCAACTGCAGACGGGCCTGGTCAGGTGAAATATGCGCTCGATCAGCCTCGGCCGCTACCCGTTCCTCCATATCAGCGATAATCCTCACCTTCACTACATGCCCGACATCATGCAGAAAAAACTGTCCGGCCAGACCATGATAGACATGGTTATCCTTCTTAAGGAACCGCAATATCGTTGCGGAAATGAAGTGAATATAGCGTTCTCGGCCAAATGACAGGCGCTCCAGGGTCTGCACGGCATACTGAAGGTTGTGCATGACCTTGATTTCAGGGATATCGTAGTCTTTACTAGACTCCAGAATCGTATCCCTTGAGATACACACGTAGCCTAGAATATCCGCTACTTTGTGCGCCACTTCACTGCCCCGATAGTAGCTGCCCCGAGAGATGCTGACAATCGACATAGCCCCCTCCTTTCACACCAACGACCGTGAAGAGAAACCTGCTGAAATCACTTACACTTACACTGAGCCTGAGACTGGCAGGTCTTTGGATCAAACATCTTGCTACATTTCGGACATTTGAGCGATTTATTCAGCTCGTCTGCAAAAATTTCCACTTCAGCCTGGCAGGCCGGACAGACGACTTTAACTTCATTCAACTTTTTATTACTCTCAAACCCTGGACAATGCTGATCTGTCATAGTGCACCTCATTTTTTGTCAATTCACACCCATGATTACCATAGTTGCTTGCGCTCTCTTGATGGGTCTTTCGCTAGCGTAAAAAAGCAGAGGGCTGGTACCTTTAGGAACGATCCTCGGGTCGTTTTTCTTTTCGTTTCTCTTTTTCAAGGAAAAAGATGGCACACGATGAGCGGTACTTGCAGTAGATCTCGGGATCCTGACAGGCTATACACAATTCGCAGACATAATATTTATGCTTCATACAGATATACGCTGTCTCTTTCTCCGAATGGTTCCTGCACTTTCCCATCGTCGCCAGGGTCTCAACCGATACGGAGGGCTACCTATTTCCCGAGATGCAGCCAGGCCGATTTCACCGTGTTCTTCATGAGCATGGCAATCGTCATCGGTCCAACTCCACCGGGCACCGGGGTGATCTTACCAGCGATCTTCTTTGCGGCCTCAAAGTCCACATCACCCTTGAGAATAGCCTTGCCGGTCGCCTCATTCATTCCCACCCGATTGACACCCACGTCAATAACGGTGGCCCCCGGTTTGATCCATTCCGGTTTTACCAGATCTGGAACACCGGCCGCCACGATGAGAATATCAGCCCGTTTACAATGGGAGGCCAGATCCTTGGTTCTGGTATGAACTATCGTTACGGTGCTGTTAGCACCCTTGCCTTTCTGAGCCATCATAATGGCGATGGGTTTACCAACGATGTTGGAGCGGCCGACCACCACCACCTCAGCCCCCGAGGTCTCGGTCCCCGACCTCATGATCAACTCCTGGATACCGGCGGGGGTGCATGGCGGGAAACGGACTTCATCTCCGCCGATCATCAGACGGCCGACATTGACCGGATGAAAACCGTCGACATCCTTGTCAGGATTGATGGCATTGAGAACTTTCTTTTCATCGATATGCTTGGGGATGGGTAACTGGACGAGGATCCCGTGGATGGTAGGATCGTTGTTATACTTTTCAATAAGGGCCAGGAGGTCGGCCTCGGAGATATCGACCGGCTGATTATCCTGCACTTCGTGAAAGCCAAGGTCCTCAGCTGTCTTGACCTTCAGGGTGACATAGCTGATTGAGGCGGGGTTTTCTCCAATAAGAATGGTGACTAGGCCAGGTCCTCGACCGTGCTTGGCCTTCATCGCCCTGACTTCTTCCGCCAGTTCGGCCAGAATCTCCTTACGAATCTGGGTTCCGCTGATAAGCTCTGCAGTCATGCTCGTTCTCCTTCACGTTTGGATTGGCACATTCGCTGTCTCGGCACGCTTTTCGTCGACACCGTATTACGTCGAAGATCGATCATACCAATAAGGGGGAGCAAAACTCCCCCTTTGACGCATCTCAGATCGGATTAAAATACACCTTTGACTTTGCCGGTTTCGACATCCACGTCAACCCGCTTGAAGGCCGGATTGGAGCTGGTTCCCGGCATCAGACTGATAGCCCCGGCCACCGGTACGATAAATCCGGCTCCGCCATAGGTAAGAACCTCACGAATATTGAGACGCCATCCGGTGGGAACACCTTTGAGGTTCGGATTGTCCGAAAGGGAAAGGTGGGTCTTGACCATGCAGAGGCCGAGCTTGGACAGTTCGGGGTCGGCCTGGATACGATCAAGGGCCGTATTTGCCGCGGCTGAGAAATCAACACCGTCGGCACCGTAGACTTCTTTGGCGATCTTTTCAATGCGCTCACGAACCGGCATATCAAGATCGTAGAGGAGTTTGAAATTATTTGGTTCTTCGCAGGCTGCGATAACTGCATCGGCGAATTCCAGCGCCCCTTCGCCGCCGAGTTCCCAATGTTTGGAAACAGCAACTCTTGCTCCGGCCTTTTCGGCCAGCTGGCGAACCGTGGCAATCTCGTTCTCGGTGTCTGTATAGAAGGCGTTGATGCAGACAACCGGGCTGATACCGGCCTTGCGTACAGTATTGATATGGTGAATAAGGTTTGCACACCCTTTGCCTACCCAGTCAACATTCTCCTGGCTGTATTCCTTCGGCATCGCTTTGCCCGGGACCGGAACCGGGGCACCACCGTGGCATTTGAGTGCCCGGATTGTGGCGACAATAACTGCGCAATCCGGCACGAGACCGCTGTAGCGGCACTTGAGATTCCAGAATTTTTCAAAGCCGATATCAGCACCGAAGCCTGACTCAGTCACATGGTAGTCCGAGAGCTTCAAACCGATCTGATCGGCGATGATGGAACTCTGACCGATGGCGATATTGGCAAATGGGCCGGCATGAACAATGACCGGCTGCCCCTCGATGGTCTGCATCAGATTGGGATTGAGGGCCTCAACCATCCAGGCCGTCATGGCGCCGGCAACCTGCAGATCTTCGGTGGTAACCGGTTTGCCGCTCTTGGTGTAGGCCACGACGATCTTGCCCATGCGTTTACGCATATCGGCAAGACTGGTAGCAACAGCAAGAATAGCCATGACCTCCGAGGATACGGCGATACCAAACTTTGACTTCATCATGAAGCCATCGGTTTTGCCGTTGACGCCGTCGATGCCGATGATGATGTTGCGTAGGGCCTGGCAGCAATAGTCGATGACAAAGCCCATCTCCACCTTGGTGGGATCGATGTCAATTCTGTCCATCCCCGAGAGGCGGGTGAGCTGCTCGTCGGTGTAATTCCGTTCATGCTGCAGGCGAGAGGTCAGGGCGACCATGGCCAGATTGTGGGCATTCATAATGGCGTTGATGTCACCAGTGAAGCCGAGAGAGAACGGAGTGAGGGGAATGCACTGGGCCAGTCCGCCACCCGCGGCTGATCCCTTAATATTCATGGTCGGGCCACCGGAAGGCTGGCGAATGGCGGCGGACACTTTTTTGCCCCGTTTACCGAGCCCCTGAACAAGTCCCATGCTCGAAGTGGATTTTCCCTCGCCGAGCGGAGTCGGGGTAATGGCGGTGACATCGATATACTTGCCGTTTGGCTTATCCTTCAAGCGGTTCAGCACCTTACGGAAGTCAATCTTGGCAATATAGTGTCCCTGCGGAAGAAGCTCGTCCTTAGTAAGGCCAAGCTGTTCGCCGATCTCATAGATCGTCTTCATGGTCTTTTCCGCTTCTTCAGCAATTTCCCAATCCTGATGTTTTTTTGGATCTAGCATATGGAATTCCTTTCACGTTGCTCCGTCCTTCGGGAGGATCGGAAAAAATTAGATGAATTTCTGCATCCGCCTGCTGGGCACAACTCGCCCAACTCGCAACATTTCCTAGACCACTTCTTCCTCCGAAAGATCGTAAAAGCCTCGTTATAGGGCACCCGACAGCCCATACAAGCGTATCCATCGGAAGTACAAACAATCTCCTTTTCCCTGCGAAGAAAAAAGGCCGGGCACCAAACTGATACGTATAATTTCAAAAGATTAATCATTAGAGTTGTAGCTTACCGTGCACGTCAAAGCAACTCATTTTTTTCAGTTTTTTTGAGTTTGTTTTCAAGCTCATAAATAAGTATTGCTGATATCAAATATCAAATTACATTATTGACTACAGTGCTATTTATTGCTACTTTCAGACCACTCCATTCCACTTTTTCGAGGATCTTACAGTGCGCCAAAACATCCGATTTGTGCCGGACAATATCTCTGTCAGCGTTGAGACGGGAGATAACATTCTGTCGGCTGCCGCCGCAGCCGGTGTGTATATACCTGCCTCCTGCGGTGGTGAAGGGGTCTGCGGCAAATGCCGGGTTCAGATCGAGGCAGGTGAGGTGCAATCGGCTAGCACGGCCAACCTCTCGGAAGAAGACTGCCTCAAGGGCATCCGCCTGGCCTGCACCTCCAAGGCCTTATCAAACCTCGTCATACGCATCCCCGAAACTGTCAGGGCAGACGGCAAGGCCCTTAAGTGCCGGCCCAAAGCGACCTCGCCCATTTCTGCAAAATCCCTAACGGCACTGGTCGGAACCTGGAACACAGCTCCTCCGATACGTAAAATTCTGCTTCACCTGCCGCCTCCTGATCTTGACGACAATATCTCGGACATGCAGCGACTGATGCGCGGCATCAAACATGCCCTGCCGGGTCACCCTGAACCGTATTATGATCATCCCGAACTCCTCAGAGAATTGCCATTCCTTCTCCGTGAGGCCGGATGGCAGGTCACGGTGATCCTGCTGCACGGTAAACGCCAGGATGAACCGGATACCATCATAGCAGTCGAGGCCAGCGACACGACCGACCGACTCTACGGCCTGGCCTGCGATATCGGCACGACAACCGTCTGCGGCGCCCTCATCGATCTGAACACCGGCGAGATAATCGCCGAGGCCTCTGGCTATAATGCCCAGATAGTCTATGGCGCGGACATCATCTCCCGCATCATCTATTCCCTGCGAGATGGCGGACTCAAGGCCCTGCAGGCCAAGGTCGTCGCCACCCTGAACACGGTCATCGAGGACCTCTGTCGCAAGGTTACCATCAGCCCGAGTGATATCAGCTATATCATGACCGCCGGCAATACCGTCATGGCCCATCTCCTTCTCGGAATCAGCCCGAAATTCATCCGAGAAGCCCCCTATGTGCCAAGCCTCAGCCTTTTTCCACTGACCAAGGCTGCGGCCCTGGGCATAATGGCCCATCCCTCCGTTCGCATCTATCTTTATCCTTGCGTCTCCTCCTATGTCGGCGGAGATATTGTCGCAGGTATCCATGCCTGTCAGATGCACCGGAGCAAAGATCTCAGCCTCTTCATCGATATTGGCACGAACGGTGAAATTGTTGTCGGTAATAGCGAATGGCTGATCTGCGCCGCCTGTTCAGCAGGTCCGGCATTTGAAGGTGGGGGAATTAGATTTGGCATGCGGGCCAGTCCCGGGGCCATTGAAAACTGCCATATTCACCCGGAAACCCTGGAACCGATGATTATTACCATCGGCAACACCCTGCCAAAGGGGATTTGCGGCTCAGGCCTGATCGCGGTCGTCTCGGAACTGCTCGCAACAGGGATCATCGACCAGCGTGGCAAATTTTCCCGCGACCTCGCCCACCCGCGTGTCAGGCGATCAGGGGATGGTTGGGAATATGTGCTCGTCTGGTCACACGACTCACTCACCGGCGAGGACATCACCATCACCGAGATTGACCTCGACAACCTTATCCGGGCCAAGGGTGCCCTCTTTGCCGGCTACCAGACTCTGCTTGCATCGGTCGGCCTGACCTTCAGTGATCTGGACAGGGTGATTCTGGCGGGAAATTTCGGCGCCCACATCGATCTTGAACGGGCGATCTCCATCGGCCTCCTGCCGGATCTTGACAGGAGCCGCTTTTTCTATCTCGGCAACGCCTCTCTTCTCGGCTGCCGGATAAGTCTCACAGATCACCGCCGCTTCCAGGAGCGGACCGAGGTGAGGGAACTCATGACGAACATGGAACTCTCGGAGAATCCGGATTTCATGGACTATTATATTGCAGCCCTCTTCCTGCCCCACACCGACATGGGCCTCTTTCCGAGCGCCGGGAAAGCTCGGGAAGATCTTGCACAACAATGACCAAAGTCACTGCCCGACCTGCATCTCCGTAATTGGAAATCGCAGAGTGAAGGCCGTCCCACTATCGATCTCGGAGTGCACATCAATGTAGCCCTTGTGGGCCTCCACTACCTTCTTCACCAGCGACAGCCCGAGGCCGGAACCGGTGATGTGGCGAGTCGCCTTGCCCTTCACTCGGAAAAACCGGTCAAAGATATGCTGCAGGTCATTCTTGCCGATGCCGATTCCTGAATCCTTGACGACAAGGCTCGCCAGACCGCCTGAAAGCGAGGTTGAGATGTCGATCACCCCACCCTCCGGGGTATACTTGACGGCATTTGAGATAATATTGAGGAAGGCTGAACGAATGTGGTCGTAATCGACGTTGAACCACCAGTCTTCCCGACAGGGACTGTATATAATCTTCAACCCCTTGGCCTCGGCCTGGGGCTTGATGATGTCGATGATGTCCGCCAGGATCTCATGCCCCCTCACCGGTTCGAGATGAAAAATTACGGCGCCGCTCTCAAGCTTGGAGAGATTGAGCAGGTTCTCGATAAGCTGCAGCAAGTCGCGGGTTCTCACCACCATGCGGTTATGCAGGGCGTTACAGGAACTCATCGCCTCGTACTCACAGCCAACCTGCAGGGCGTAAATCATCTGTTCAATCGAGGCCAGAGGCGATTTCAGTTCATGGGCCACCATGGCCACAAAGTCCGACTTCATCCGGTCGATTTCCTTGTGGGTGCTGATATCCTCAAAGACGGTCACCGACCCGAGAACCCCACCGCCATTTGACCTGACCGGCGAGCAATGAGCCCTGAGGTAGCGCCGGGATATCGAACCCGGTGGAAACTCCCTGGTCACCACCCGCGCCTTGTCAATCGCCTCAAGGATCATCTCGACCGCAGCCCTATCCCTGATCGACTCGGAGAGCGACTTGCCGACCACCGGATCGGTCTGGATCTCCAAAATGCTGATGGCTGCGGGATTATGATGCACCACAACCCCTTCCCGGTCGGTGATAATGACGGCTTCGACCATACAGCCGAAAACCGTTTTCAGGCGGCTCTGCTCCTTGTTGATCGCCTCAAGACTCAGGGTTCTCTCTTCGCGGAGTTGCTCCGTCTCAGCCTGGAGCCGTATCTTGTCGACGGCCTTGGCCACGACAATGCGGATATATTCAGGGGTGAAAGGTTTGCCGACGAAGTCGAAGGCCCCCTGTTTCATCGCCGTGACCGCCTTGGAAACCGTGGCAAAACCGGTGATGACGATGACCTCGATGCGCGGCCGATGCTCCTTAACCCAGTCAAGCACGGTGAACCCATCGATACCCGGCATCATCAAATCGAGAAGGACAATATCATAGGCCTCCGCCTTGAGCATCTCCAAGCCGCGCTCACCGCTGTCGGCCTTGGCCACCACATAACCTACCCCGGCCAGGGCACGCTCGACCCCGTCGCGGATAACCTTTTCATCATCAACAATCAAGATACGGATATCAGCCATGAGTACATCCCTGATCCGGTAAAAGGTCCGATGCAAGCCGGTCTAGTCTGCCACCCAGGATCGAATCAGGCGACAGACTGAAGATCCCCTTATTTCAGCCACTGCTGGACGAGATTGAGTAATTCCGCCGGCTCGACAGGTTTTGGCATATAATCCTCTGCCTCACTCTCGAGCATGTCGCGGTGGGTGTAGGTGCTGGTTGTCACCCGGTCGGCCACAGCGGTCAGGAGGATAATCGGGATCTTGGCAGTCTCCGGATCGGCCTTGAGCCGGGAACAGGCCTCATGACCGTTCATCACCGGCATCATTACATCAAGGATGATAAGATCAGGTTTTTCCTGGGCAACCGCCTCTAACCCTTCGGCACCGTCATAGGCCACCCTGACATCGTAGCCGCCACTTGCAATAATCACCCTGACTGCTTCAACAAAATCCGGGTCATCGTCAATCAACAGTATCTTTTTCTTTTCCGTCATCTCTGACCTCCTTTGCACAAGCTGGTTTCTTTCTTCTCCGGAATCACTCCACAACTGGTCGGGGCAGCAGTCCGGCCCCCCCGATAATCTGGTTCAGTTTTTCTTCCCACTCGATGGCCATAACATGGACACCGGCAATGCCCTCCATCTCCTTGAGCTCCTGAATAAGCTCTATGCACATTTCAATGCCCTTTTCAGCCTGCTTTTCCTTCGGTTCATCGGCAATGCGCTTTATAACAGCATCAGGAATATCCATGCCGGCCACCATCTTTTTCATGAACTTGGCCATGCCCGCCGACTTGAGCGGTGTCACCCCGGCCAGGATCTTGACCTTCTCGTGTAGCCCTTGGCGTATGGCATCCGCCATATAGACCTTGAACTTCTCCATATTATAGATGCACTGGGTCTGGACAAAATCAGCACCGGCCTGCATCTTCATCTTCAGACGGGGAACCCGGATCTCAAAAGGATCGGCAAAAGGATTCACGGCGCAGCCGATAAAGAACTTCGGTGCCCCATCAAGCTTCTGTCCCGAAGGGAACACGCCGTCGTCACGCATGGTCTTAGTTAAGTGTATGAGCTGCATCGAGTCGATGTCAAAGACATTCTTGGCCTGGGGATCGTCACCGAACTTTTGGTGATCACCCGACAGACAGAGGAGATTGCGCACCCCGAGCGCCGAAGCCCCGAGCAGATCCGACTGCAGGGCGATACGGTTGCGGTCGCGCACCACCATCTGCAGAAGCGGCTCAATGCCCATTTCTTTGAGGATCATGCAACCGGCGATAGAGCTCATGCGCACGACCGAGGTCTGATTATCGGTGACGTTGCAGGCATCGATATTGCCCTTGACATAGGCCGCTTTCCGACGCACGACTTCGGGATCGGCGCCGCGGGGCGGTCCGCATTCGGCCGTCACGGCAAAATGACCGGCAGCCAGTACCTTTTCCAGATTGCTTCCGCTTTTCATCAGATCATATCCTCCCTGACTATGCGGCGGGGGCCGCCATCTCTTGAGGTATTCCACCCCTTATAGGGTTTCAGCTTCGTATAGTTGTCCATCTGGTCCAGGGCCTTCAGCCGATCGATTATGAGCTGCCAGCCGCAGGGCACATCCTTGCTGACCTCGCAGTGCCCCTGCACCGAACCGCCGCAGGGACCATGGAAGAGCGATTTGGCGCAGCGGGTTACCGGGCAGATACCGCCGGTCAGGTGCAGCACGCAGTCTCCGCAGCCCTGGCAGCGTTCGGACCATTCACCCTGGCGTTCCGTGACCCCGAGAAAACCGGTGTTAATTCCCGGCAACAGCGGAGTGGTCGTGTATTTTTCGGCGAGAAACTGGATACCGGCCCCGCAGGCAATCGACAGCACGGCCTGATAATCCTGAACATAGGCCCGCATCTGCTCGATATATTCGGGGTCGCACTGACGCTCAAGGCTGATCTCTTTGATGGCAATCTTCCTGCCCGCCGCCTCCCGTGCCAGACGCAGGGTCGAGGCGAGAACCTGAACCTCCTTTTCGCCGCCCACCCGGCAGACCGTCACACAACCGTAACAGCCCGCCACAATGATCTTGTCGTAGGGCTCAAGCATTTCCAGAATCTCTTCGATGGGTTTCGGTGTTCCTGTGATCATCTCTTTCCTCCTGCGGGCTGTTCAGGCCTCTTTCAATCGGGCCACATTGATGGGACTTGGCCCCATCTCCCGTATTCTTTCGACGAATTCATTGGCATACGCGGCAAACTTTGAGCCCTCGCCGGCGCTGAGATTGTACATGTGGATACGTCCGGCACCCAGACCAATCTTGTCGACTATGCCGGCAACCCGCTTCACTCTGGCCTTGGCCCGGATATTGCCGGAAAGGTAATGGCAGTCTCCCTCCAGGCAGCCGACGACCATAACGCCGTCGGCACCGTTCTCAAAGGCCTTGAGCATGATCGCCTCCTCAATGCGTCCCGTGCATGGCAACATAACAATGCTGGTTTCCGTCGGGTAACTGCGTCTTTCCGAACCTGCCAGGTCCGCAGCGGTGTACGCTCAGTGGCGGCAGGCAAAAATGATGACATTGGCCTTGAAGTCACTCATCACTGCACTCCTTCTGAGGAAACAGGTCTCTTTTCGGTATAGGCCAGAATCTTGGCCTCCAGGTTCTTATCCTCATAGCGGCCGAGGTGAATGGTCTTGGCCGGGCATTCCGCCACACAGATTCCGCAGCCTTGACAGAGAGCAGGATTGATCTCGGCGGTATGCTCGGCATTGATGAACGGTACGCCATAGGGGCAGGCCCGGACGCAGGTGAGACAAACTGCGCAGTGAGTCGGATCGACCTTCGAAACCACCCCCGACAGACGCAGTGTTTTCTTCGATAACAGGATGCTTGCCCGAGCCACGGCCGCCTGAGCTTGAGCGATGGTCTCCGACACATCCTTCGGGGCATGGGCCG
>JAUYSF010000396.1 GCA_030696435.1 Desulfoprunum sp.
GGAGGCACCGACGGCAAAAGCGGCAAGCTTCATCCTGACCAGAGGTACGCCCATGGCGATAGCCGCTGTCTCATCTTCCCGCACGGCAGTCCAGGCCCGACCGATTTTTGAATCGTCCAAACGCCGGGTGACAAAAATGATGACGATGATGACTGCCAGGGCAAAGATGTAGAACATGACGTTGTACAGATCGGCGATACTGGCCGTATGGCCGATGAGCCCGCCGAAGAGATCATTAAAGCTGTCCACCACGGTCTGCGGCATAGAAGGCCGCTGGATGGGAGTTATTCCCTGAGGGCCGTTGGTGAAATTGAGGGGTTTGTCGAGGTTGTTGGCCAAAACGCGGATGACCTCCCCGAAACCGAGGGTGACGATGGCCAGATAATCACCGCGCAGGCGCAAGACTGGCATACCGAGAAGGATGCCAGTCAGGGCAGCGACGATAATGGCGAAAAAAAGGAAGAGATAAAAGGCATCGCCTGGCAGCAGAAAGGGCAGGTTTGAGGGCTGAGTGCCGGGGGCAAAACTCAGGACGTAGTATTGCTGCGAACCAAAAAAAGCCCAGAGATAAGCCCCGACGGCATAAAAGGCCACGTAGCCCAGATCAAGCAGACCGGCAAATCCGACGACAATATTGAGGCCGAGGGCCAGGGCGGCAAAGACGCTGATTTGAAAGATTACTTCCAGGTAGAAGATATTGCGCACGCCGATCACGGGGATTACCACCAGAGCCAGCAGCGCCCCGGCGATAAGTTTGAAACGGTTATCGGCCTTAAAATAATAGACAGAAAAGAAAGACGTAATCAGTACCAGAAAGGCAATATTTGAGCGTGGGGTTGTGTAGACCAGGTAGGTACCGATGATTGTGTGGCAGAGGATGATGGCATATGGCCAGACCCCCCGGTTCAGTTTTTCTAAAATTGCTTTAAGGAATAGCGTCGTCATATCGGTCTCCTATGCTTTCTGGCCAACATTTTCACCCATCAATCCCTGGGGACGGAAGATAAGTACAAAAATGAGGATACAAAAGGCGAAGATATCTTTGTATTCCGACCCCGCAGCGCCCATCGTGAAGGCACCCAAATAGGAACCGGCAAAAGTTTCGAGCATACCGAGGACGATGCCACCGAGAAGGGCACCCGTAAGGTTGCCGATACCGCCAAGGACTGCAGCAGCAAAGGCCTTTAGACCCGGCATGAAACCGACAAAGGCGTCAATCCGGGTGAATTTTAAGGCATAGAGCACACCGGCGGCACCACCGAGCAGCCCTCCGACCAGGAAGGTGATAGAGATGATCCGGTTGACGTTGATGCCCATCAGGCTAGCGGTGGGCCGATCCTGGGCAACCGCGCGAATGGCTTTGCCGATCCTGGTCGCGTTGACCAGATAGTTCAGGCCGACCAGCATGAGAACCGCAGAGATGATGACGATGAGCGATTTGATAGATACACCGAAGTTCAGGTTGGTTGAGCCCAGAACCAGCTGGCCGAAGGTGATTCTCTTATCGAAATTACCAAAAGTCGGAAAGATCCGGTTAAAATCACCGGTAGTCAACCCCTCTACAAGGCGAATGACATCTTGTAACAAGAAGGAGACGCCGATGGCTGAGATCAGTGGCACGAGACGGGGAGCACCGCGCAGAGGCCGGTAGGCCACGCGCTCCACCGTAACGGCTAAGGCGCCTGCTGCAGCCATACCTGCGAGGATGGCAAAGATCAGAAAGACGTAGGCCATTCCTAGAGAGGCGCTCTTCAGAATACCGCTCTGGTCGAGGGCTATGAGAATTTCCACACCGACGAAGGCACCGACTGCAAATATTTCGCTGTGAGCGAAATTGATAAACTCAAGCACGCCATACACCATGGTGTATCCGAGGGCAATGGCGGCATAGACAAAACCTATGGTCAAGCCATCAAGGACTACCTGTGGGAGATTGATCAGGGTATAGGTATACAGAGAAACATTGAGCTTTTCAGTGAGCGTCTGGCCGATAATGGTCTGATCGAGAATAAGGGCCAGTACCAGCACGATGATTGACAGAGCAGCTGCACTGGCCAGTGAAAAAAGCGTCAGCTGACCTAACGGCCGTAAGAGCTCACGGATATTGATGGATCGGAAAAAACGGTTCATAAGGACTCCCTAATGAGAAAAACTTCCGGCCCTTTGGCAAGGACCGGAAGAAACGGATCTAGGAAGCCTATTGCTGAGGAGGAGCTATGTCGAGGGTCTCGACGACAGCATTTTCGCTCCACTTGGCGGGATCGGCAGAATTTACTTTGATGACAAAGTATTTGCCAACAGTCGGGTCACCAATGTTGTTAAAAGTGAAAGTGCCGGTAATACCGACAAAATCCTTCAACTCACGGATTGCCTTGGCAACGGCCTCACGAGAGGGAGTTGCATTGCCATTGGCCTTGGCGGCATTTTCAATGGCCTTCAGGCTGATAGCCATGGAGTCATAACCCTGAGCGGCGAAGGGTTGTGGGTCGGAATTGAATTTTGCTTTGAAATCGGCGATGAATTTTGCGGTTCCGGCATAGACGGAGGCCGGGCCGGATACGGTTGAATAGTAAGAACCACCACCATCGACCAGAGTCTGGCCGGCGATCTTGGTGGCATCTGATGAGTCGAAACCGTCATCGCTCAGGAAGGTTCCGGTAAAGCCTCTTTCACGGGCCTGTTTGAACAGGACGGCTGCCTGGGAGTACATGCCACCGAAATATACCAGATTAGGGTTACCGGCAAGGATCGGCGAGAGCAGAGAATCGAAATTCGCTTTTTCTTCGGTGCCTTCAAATCCGAGAACTTTCAGGCCTTTTTCTTCTGCCCGTTTCTTGAAGAACTCAGCGATTCCCTGACCGTAGGCGGTCTTGTCGTGAATGACAAACACACTTTTCAGGCCAAGGCCTATTGCGAAGTCAGCACCAACAACACCCTGGACATCGTCACGACCAACAATGCGGTTGACTTCCATGTAACCGCGGGTTGTGACCTTGGGGTTGGTATTGGCCGGGGAAACATTGGCGAGACCCGAGGTGTGATAGACTTCTGAAGAGGGGATCTGCACGCCGGAGTTATAATGTCCGACGACGGCCAAGATTGCCGGGTCAGAGACAATGCGCTTGGCATTGGCAACACCGGTATCAGGATTTGCCTGGTCGTCAAAGGGGGCGAGATCGACCTTGAATCCCATATCGGCCAGAGGTTTGCCCAGTTGCTCAAGGGCCAGCTCGGCGCCACGTTTAATATCCACACCGACAACAGATTGATCTCCAGAAAGTGGAGACTGGGTAGCAATTTTGATGGCCTTGGCATCGGCCGCTGAGGCCATACCGCAGGTCGCCAGGGTCATACTTGCAGCAACAAACAACGAAAATACTGTGGACAAGTTTTTAAACATACACCCTCCTTCTTTGAAAGAAATAACAGATGGTTTCGGTTTACCCGAAGAGTTGAATAATGGATAAAAACAAGCCAATATCTTTCCCTACGAGCTGTCGTGCATTACAGGTCTTGTCATGGATGGCATTTACAGAGAAAAGATTTACCTAGTCACATCGAAAAGGTCAAGGAGAGTATTACATTGTGCCGATTTATTTTTACGACAATAATGATGATTTCGTAAAAATTCGTCCCTCAATTTGAGGTAAAATAACACAGGCAGTCCAAGATCTGCTGTTGGCCGCAAATAAAATATACCCAATCGGCTGGAAAAATGTTCGTCGACAACTCGGTTCAGTTTATTTTTTTTGCCAAAAGGGGGTATGCTATGTTGCGGTTTTTTAAAGACATCCTGCTTCATCTTTAGCTGGACCAATTCTCTTTTGAGATCGGTAAGAGGATGCTGGTTTCCCCCGATTTCACCAAAAATTCCTTTTTGCTGAGCCCTAATCCGGTACTCAAGAGTGGATTTCGGTATCCAAAGAGGTCGAGATGCATCGGCTGCTGAAAATTCACCCTCGGCCTTCATCTCTCCCTTGGGCAAGGGCGGGTGGCATGGGTGAGTCTACATTAATCCCTTGACAAGGAGTATGCGGAATTATATTTAAAAATAAGGAAGTTGCAAAATAAACACGACCTGAGAATACGCTTGGCAATCCTCGTTTCGGCCGATCGTCTGCAGGTCTTTCCTGGCCGGCTTTGCAAGGAGGCCCGATTGAGAAAGGTTTGAGGAGAAAGAGTATGGTTGACCAACCGACGGTGTTAACTCCCGACGTGGATGATGTAGAGAATGCTGATAGATCACTTGTCGTAGCTGAAGACAAGCTGCCCGAGCAACTGCTGATCATCCCCTTGCATGACCGACCGATGTTTCCCAAGATGATGGGGCCGATCATCATTGACGATGCTGCTTTGCAACAGGCCATCATGGGTACTGAAGACAAGACGGTGCCGCTATATTTGGGCCTGTTGCTGATGCGCCCGACGGACGACTCCCTGCCGCGGACGCCCCAGAACGGCGACGATTTTTTCCCGGTGGGGGTCGTTGTCCGGGTTCTCCAGGTTTCAAATGCCAAGGGCGGCGCACCTTTACAGCTTCTGGTCCAGGCCCTGGAGCGCTTTGATGTTGTCAGGATGATACACAAAGAAGGAGTGTTTTGGGCCGAGATCCGCTACTGGTTTGAACATCGCGTCGAAAATACCGAGGAACTCAAGGCATATGCGGTGGCGATCATTGATTGCATCAAGGAGCTGGTCAATCTCAATCCCCTTTTCAAGGAGGGGCTGAGCCTGCTCATCGAACGGATCAATCTCAGCGATCCCAGCGCCCTTGCCGATTTCTCGGCCTCAATGACCACCTCATCCGGTGTGGAAATCCAGGAAATTCTCGAGACGCGGGATGTGCGTACTCGTATTGAGGCGGTACTGGTCTTGCTGAAAAAGGAACTGGAGATCACCAAGCTCAAGGCCCAGATCTCCAAACGCATTGAAGATCAGCTCTCCAAGCAGCAGCGTGAGTTCTTTCTCAAGCAGCAGCTCCAGGAGATCAAAAAAGAGCTGGGGCTGGCCAAGGATGACAGTGAGAGTGAAATTGACAAGTTCCAGAAACGTCTGAAGAAACTCGTGCTCTCCGATGAGGCCCGTGACCGGATCCAGGAGGAGATGGAAAAAATGCGCCTCCTCGGGCCATCTTCTGCCGAGTTCAACGTCAGCAGGGCCTACCTCGACTGGCTAACCGTGTTGCCTTGGGGGGTCTATACCGAAGATAACTACAATATCGACAAGGCGACAAATATCCTCAACCACGATCATTATGGACTCGATGATGTCAAGGACCGCATCCTGGAGCTCATCTCCGTCGGCATTGTCAAAGGAGACATCTCGGGCTCCATCATTCTCCTCGTCGGCCCTCCCGGAGTCGGCAAAACCTCGGTAGGACAGTCGATTGCCCGCAGTCTGGGACGCGAATTCTATCGTTTCTCTTTGGGCGGCATGCGTGACGAGGCCGAGATCAAAGGGCACCGCCGCACCTATATCGGCGCGATGCCGGGCAAGTTCCTCCAGGCCATCAAGACCTGTAAGACTGCCAATCCGTTGATTATGCTTGATGAAGTCGATAAGATCGGTGCCAGCTTCCACGGCGATCCGGCCTCGGCTTTGCTTGAAGTACTTGATCCCGAGCAGAACCGGGATTTTCTCGACCACTATCTTGATGTCCGTTTTGACCTGTCCAAGGTCCTGTTCATCTGCACGGCTAACCAGATGGAGACTATTCCAGGACCGCTCATTGACCGGATGGAGGTGATCCGGCTACCGGGCTATATCATGGCGGAGAAGGTCGAGATCGCCAAACGCCACCTGATCCCCAAACAAATGAAGCAGCACGGTCTGGCCAAGTCTCAGATTACCTTTCCCAAGGCAGTCCTCACTGCCATCATTGACGGCTATGCCCGTGAGGCGGGGGTACGAGGCCTGGAGAACTGCATCAAGAAGATCATGCGCAAGACCATCAAACGAATCGTCAAGAATCCGACTGAGACGGTCCGTATCCATAAAGACCAGCTCACCGACCTGCTGGGCAAGAAGCTTTTTACCGAGGATCATGTCTTCAAGAAACCGCGGATCGGGGTAGTCACCGGCCTGGCTTTTACCAGTATGGGTGGAACCACGCTGTATATTGAGTCCATCGCTGTCCCCACCGGTCAGTCGGGTTTCAAACAGACCGGTCAGTTGGGCCAGGTTATGATAGAATCGTCTGAAATTGCTTATAGTTATGTTCGTTCTCTGGTGAGAGACAACGAAGAGGCAACTGAGTTTTTCAAGAAGAATTTCATCCATCTGCATGTGCCCGCCGGGGCGACTCCAAAGGACGGGCCTTCCGCCGGGATTACTATGGCCTGTTCTCTCTATTCCCTGGCTATCGGTAAACCAATGATCGCCAACACCGCCATGACCGGCGAGCTGACTCTCAGTGGTCTAGTCATGCCGATCGGTGGAGTGAAGGAAAAGATCATTGCCGCGACCCGGGCCAAGGTTGCCAGGGTTCTGCTACCCAAAGAGAATCAGGAAGACTTTGAACTTCTGCCAAAGCATATCCAGGAAGGGATCACCCCGCATTTTGTCGCCACCTTTGAGGATGTCCTGAAAATCTGTTTCAAATAGACGCTTTCTTCGTCGGACAAAAGAACAGGGCCTGTTGTCTTGATCAGTCTCGCGCCGGCAGCTATTCAGGAAGCAGGTCGTAATAATAATTGAGGATATCAGTCCGGGTGACAATACCAATCACCTTGCCATCATGGACGACAGGCAGGTGGCCGATATTACTCTTTATCATGATTTGTGCCGCCTTGGAGGGCAGGGCGTCCGGGGCTATTGTCGTGATATCGCGGGCCATGAAGGCTTTGACTGAGCTATCCCAATGTTTTTCCTGTTTCACCTTTTTGAAATCCCAGAGCACAATAATTCCCAGCAAGTTTTCATCCTCCACTACCAGAACGCCCCTGATTTTCTGGTCCGCCATGATCAGGTGGACCTCGCGCATGGTGGTTTTCGGTGGTACGGTTGTCACCGGGAAAGACATGATATCCGAGACCTTGGCTACCTCTTTCTGGTCCTTTTCAATAGTCTCGATGATCAGCTTTTTAAGTGCTTCGGGTGAGAAATCGGTAAATTTCACCGTAGCCGAACCGGCCCCGGAGTGGCCACCTCCCCCAAGAGGCTTCAGCATCACTCCCACGTCAATACGATCAATGCCGCTGCGACCGATCACCGTGCTACGGGCCTCTGACTCACTGACGAAAATGACAAAAACGGCGTCGGCATTGATGATTTTCCGGTACATGTTGACGATGCCTGCCAGCATGGTCACCTTGCCGTCGAGACGGACGATATTGATGGCCACCGAGTGATCGTTGATCTTGCGTTTATCGGTGACCTTCATCAGCTCGAAGAGGATTTCTTTCTGGGTCTCCTCATAGGGCGGATTGAGAAAAAAACCGGCGACATAGAGATCAGCTCCGTTTTCCAGGAGATAGGCGGCGGCGTGGGCATCCTCAGCCTTGGTCGAGGGATAGGTCAAGTGGCCGGTGTCCTCGTAGAGTCCGATCAGCATGACGGTTGAGACTAGGGGCGAGAGAAGAATTTTGCGTTTTTTGAGTTCTCTGATCAAAAGAGTCACCGTGGCGCCGATATTCTCCTGACAGGACCAGTCTGCCTCGATATCGCCGCCGTTTGGATGGTGGTCCCAGAGGTGGATTTCGATATCCTTGCGGTTTTTCAATTTCTCCATCCGGTCGAGGCGTTGCCACCTGTCGGTATCGACGATAACCAGCTTATCGACGAGGGCGTGCTCGACCTCATGGGGCAGGATGATATTGAAAGCGGTTTTATGGGTGGAGAGGAATTGAGCAACGTTGGGATTGACCATCTTGGGAATAACCCCGACCGCGTCGGGGTAGAGTAGGGCTCCGGCAATGACCGAGGCCAACCCGTCAAAGTCGGTATTTTTGTGGGTTGTAATAATTTGCATGATGAGAAAAGGATAGCTTTGTTAGGGGGGAACAACTGAATATTGCAGGTATATTTTTTTGGCGTTCCTTGACCTGATTGTTTTCTTAGCATATCATAAACGACACTGGTTTTTTCACAACGCTAAACGTATGGGAGATAGAATTCTATGTTGAAGAAGATGAAATTACAAAAACGCTTGCTGCTGCTGGGCATAACCCTGACGGCATTGCCCCTGCTTTTCGCCCTGGGTGTGGTCATCATCCAGAACAATCAGAATACAGCGACTGCCAGAGAAGAAAGCATGAAACTGGCCGATGCCGATTTCAACCATCTGGTGCAGGGGGTCTATACCCTGGCGACTACCCAGCAGGAACTGATCGAAAAGGAGATTGCCTCGTCTCTCAATGTAGCTGAAGATCTGGCCCATAAAAAGGGAGGGCTGAATCTCGGACTGGAAACGGTCAATTGGCAGGCGGTCAATCAGCTGTCCAAGGAAAAGACCTCCGTCTCTCTGCCCAAGATGCAGGTAGGCACAGAATGGCTGGGCCAGGTTAATGAAAAAGAGGCGGCTGTACCGGTAGTGGATGAGGTCAAGAATCTGGTGCAGACCACCTGTACCATCTTCCAGAAGATGAATGCCGCCGGAGATATGCTGAGGGTTGCAACCAATGTAATGAAAGCGGATGGCGGGCGGGCTATCGCCACCTACATTCCGAATGCCAACGCCGATGGCTCTGCTAATCCGGTGATCCAGGCAGTTATGAGAGGAGAGACATTTGTCGGCAGGGCCTTTGTGGTAAACGCCTGGTATATCACCGCCTATAAACCGATTCTTGATGCCAGTCGACAGATTATCGGTATGCTCTTTGTCGGGGTGCCGCAGGAGAGTACCGTCTCGTTGCGCAAGGCCATCATGGAGACGGTGGTGGGCAAGACTGGTAATGTCGAGGTCCTTGACGGCAAAGGGACCTACGTCATTTCAAAGGGCGGTGGTGAAGATGGCAAGATTGTTATGGATCTCAAAGACGCGCAGGGCCTGCCCTATGTCCAAAAGATCATAGAAAGGGCACTGGCCCTCGATCCGGGCAAGATCGGAGAACTGCAGACCTCCTGGAAAGACAGCGGCTCAAAAGAGACCCGGGTAAAGCTTTTTAAATTTACCTATTTCAAGAAATGGGACTGGGTCATTGTCGCCAGTACCTTCCAAGATGAGATCCTCGGTTCGGCCCGCCTTATCGAGGAGAAGGCCCGGCATGGCCTCATCTGGCTGATCGGCCTCGTTCTGCTGTCGATTGTCGTTTCGTCTATCGTCTGGTATTTCGTGGCCAGGGGTATCGCACGGCCGGTCCAGAGTGCGGCAAACAGGCTGAGGGATATTGCCGAGGGAGAGGGCGATCTGACGATGCGGCTTGAGTGTACCAGCAGTGATGAAATTGGCGAAATGGCCCGCTGGTTCAATATCTTTGTCGAAAAATTGCAGGGGATTATCACCAAAGTTTCCGGGAATACGGTCGCGGTTGAAAAATCATCCCATGAGCTCATGGATATCGCCAATGAGATGGCCGAGAAGTCCGATGATACCTCGAGTCGTGCCAGCAGTGTGGCGACGGCGGCCGAGGAGATGAGCTCGAATCTCAACGCCGTGGCGGCAGCCATGGAGGAATCCTCGACCAACGCCTCGATGGTTGCCAATGCCGCTGAACAGATGGCCACAACCTTTGGCAATATCGTCCGCAATGTCGAGAGTGCCACGGCCATTTCCGGCAAAGCCGTGGAGCAGACGGCCGGCACGGCCGGCAAAATGGCCATCCTCGGGCAGGCGGCCATCTCTATTGGCAGGGTCACCGAGACCATTACCGAGATTTCCGAACAGACCAATCTCCTTGCCTTGAATGCCACGATCGAGGCCGCACGAGCTGGCGATGCCGGCAAGGGATTTGCAGTTGTTGCCAATGAAATCAAGGACCTGGCCCGACAGACGGCAACCGCCACCCTTGATATCAAGCGGCAGATTGAAGAGATCCAGAGCACGACTTCGGAGACGGTAAAAGAAATTGATCAGATCGCCGATGTCATCTCCAAAGTCAATGATATCGTCGCCAGTATCTCGGCGGATGTTGAGGCACAGTCCACCTCCACTCAGGAGATTGCCGAAAACATCGCCCAGGCCTCAGTGGGGATTCAGGAAGTCAATGAGAATGTCGGACAGAGCTCGCGGGTTGCCACCGATATGGCCATGGATATTGCCATGGTGAACACTGCCTCGGAGGCAATTTCCGGCAGCAGCAGCAAGGTCAAGACCAGCGCCCAGGATCTGCAAAGTATGGCCGGGGAGTTGAGTCG
The DNA here is from genome assembly GCA_030696435.1 of Desulfoprunum sp. Taxonomy (GTDB): domain Bacteria; phylum Desulfobacterota; class Desulfobulbia; order Desulfobulbales; family Desulfocapsaceae; genus Desulfoprunum. The sequence goes on from JAUYSF010000396.1 coordinate 10,294, forward strand.
CCTAGTTGGCAGTTTCAAGGTATGAGAACGAACCTGTTCCACGATTCGACGGAATCGAGGAACAGGATTAGAGCTATTTCCGACGCAGGAAGTTGAGGGCGGAACCAGCCTTGAACCAGGAGATCTGCTCGGCGTTGAGAGAATGCCGCAGTACGATCTCGGTGCGCGATCCATCCAGATGTTGCAGGACTGCCCGGA